>JAPHTE010000233.1 GCA_026196445.1 Lysobacterales bacterium | reverse complement strand
TGGCGAAAGGCCAGCCACCTTGCATATTACGCATAGCTGGGGTGGCGGCGTTGCCCAGTGGATAGAGTCCTTTATCCAGGCCGATGACGGTCAGCGGCATTTCCAATTCCGTTCCGAGCACGCCACTTCAAACCGGACGTTCGGGCAAAAACTGTCGCTGTATGCCGGCAACGAGTTACGCTGCCCGATCGCGAGTTGGTGGCTGCAACCACCGATACAGTCGATAACAGCTACCGATCCCGCGGTCAAAAAAATCATAACAGAGGTCTGCAACCGCTTTGGAATTGGCCGGGTTTTCGTCTCCTCGCTGATCGGTCACAGCCTCGATGTCTTGCGCACCGGCCTGCCAACCATACAGGTCTTGCACGATCACTTTCCGGTCTGGCCCCTGCTGGGCGTGAACCCGGAACCTTATTTGTCTGATGGCAAACCGGTAGACCTGGATCGGGCTCTGTCAGATCATGAACACAGCTGGCATTTTATCGACCAGGACGGACTCACCTGGTCGGAAGTCTGTGCAGACTATCTGGAGGCTGTCAGTGAATTCGATGTTAAGTTCGTTGCGCCCGGCCAGTGGGTACTCGACCTGCAAAACAGAATAGCGCCCAGCTTCACCGGGTTGGAAAGCACGGTCATACCGCATGGGTTACCAGCACCTGAAAACCTTCAACCGGTCACCCCCAGACCCCGCTCAGACGGCCGTCTGCGAATGGTCATCCTGGGCCGTATGCAGGAGGGCAAAGGTGCGAAACTGGTGCAAAGCGCGCTGCCGGAACTGGCCAAACACGTGCAGGTGTACCTGGTGGGTACCGGCAAAGCCGGTGAAGCATTCTTCGGAATACCTGGTATCAACGTCATTTCGGAATACGACCACGAAAAACTGGGTGACCTGCTTAACGACATTGGCCCCGATTTCGCGGCGCTGGTATCGACAGTACCCGAGACTTTCAGCTATACCCTGTCAGAGTTACAGCGATCACACGTACCGACCATCGCAACCAGGCTGGGGAGTTTCATCGCCCGCGTGGAACACGGTGTGACCGGTTGGCTGGTGGATGCAGATGCCGAGGCGCTGAACAAGCAGGTGATAGTACTTTGCCAGGACCCGGGCCAAATAGAGTCTGTGCGTAAAAATTTGTCTTCGATACCTGAAGGCTCAACCGTGGACATGGTCGAGGCATATAACTCTTTTTGCCCACCCAAACGGACCGTACAAACATTTACACCGGCCGCAGTTGACGTGGCACAAGTGCAATGGGCCGCCGTTGACTACCAACTCTCTGTTACTGGAATTGAGCTGCGCAGCACCGAAGAAAAACGTGCACGATTGGCGCACGAGATCGATCAAATTGCCAATTGGGCAAGATTGGAACGGAAACAGGCGCAATCATGGGAGAAAGAAACTCTACGATTGAGAGATGAAGTCGAACGGTTGGGCGATGAGCTCGAAATACAGTCAAACTGGGCAGTGCAGCTCAACCAGGACCTGGACCAGGAACGTAAAACCCACGCGCTGTGGTTGGACCAGCTGGATATCGAAGTCAATATGTACCAGGACCGGCTGCGGGAAACCTATGGTGAATTGCAGCAAATTCAGTCCCAACTCAGACAGGCACAAGCCGACTTTGACAACTTGCAGACAGATTTACAGAATACCCGTAAAGAACTGCGAGACACGCAAGCGGATTTAGCCGGCAAATCCCAGCAACTGCAACAACTGCAGTCGGATTACCAGGACGTTTCCAGCCACCTGGAACTGGTCCTGCAAAGCAAGTCCTGGAAGATCACGCTTCCACTAAGGGTGTCCAGGCGCGTGCTGAAGAATTTCATGCTGGCCCGCGCCTGGAATCCACTGCGGTGGCCGTGGTTGCTGTCCAGCCTGGTTCGCACTTTGAGCACCAGGGGCCTGGTCGGAACCCTGCAAAGAATACAAGCCGGCCAGGGCGAGGATACATCGAGTGACGATACTGAAACCGCCGGTACAAACCAGCGGGCAGCCGTCGCAAAAGTCCAGGCAGATGAAACCCCGGAAACAGATGTACAAGCACAAGATCAAGACGACCCGGTTGCCAGCACCGTCATTCCCGGCCCGTTCGAGTGCCCCGATCAGCCGGATGCCAGTATCGTCATTCCGGTTTATAACCAATGGCCATACACGGCGGCGTGCCTGGCGAGCCTGCTCGAAGCCCGTTGCCGGCATTCGTTCGAAGTGATCATCATCGATGACCAGTCGAGTGATGAGACGCAGGAATGCCTGGCGCAGGTCGAGGGAATCAAGTACTTCAGAAACGAACAAAACCAGGGTTTCGTGGGTAGCTGCAACCGGGGCGCCGAGCAGGCGCGCGGCGAGTTCCTGGTCCTGCTGAACAACGACACCGAGGTTACCGATGACTGGCTCGATGAACTGATCGACACCTTCGTTCATGAACCTGAAGCCGGCCTGGTTGGCTCCCGGCTGGTGTACCCGGATGGAAAGTTACAGGAGTCCGGCGGCGTTATTTTCAATGACGCCTCGGGCTGGAATTACGGCCGGGGCGACGATCCCGAGCGACCTGAATATAAATTCCTGCGCGAGGCCGATTACTGCTCCGGCGCCTGTATCATGCTGAAAACCCGTTTTTTCCGTGAACTTGGTGCATTGGACGAGCGTTATTCACCGGCCTACTACGAAGACACGGACCTGGCTTTCAGGGTGCGAGAGGCCGGTTACAAGGTCATGGTCCAGCCCTGGTCGAGCGTCATACACTTTGAAGGTGCGACCTCCGGCACGGATACCTCGAGTGGCACCAAGCGATACCAGTTGATCAACCAGGAAAAGTTCCTGAAACGCTGGCGCGAAGTCCTCGAGCACCAGCCACCATCGATACCCGACCCGTACAACAAGCCGGCCATGCGGAAAGCCAGCAATCATCGAAACAATGGCCAGCTATTGTTCATCGATGCACATACGCCGGAACCTGAAAGGGATTCCGGCAGCGTGCGCTTGATCCACCTGATGAAAATTTGCCGCGAACTGGGTTATGGCGTGGCATTTTTTGCAGATAGTCGTGTCAATGCAGGCCGCTGTACCCGCAACCTCCAGAAATCCGGCATCGAAGTTTTATACAAGCCGTGGTTGCAGTCC
>JAPHTE010000151.1 GCA_026196445.1 Lysobacterales bacterium | reverse complement strand
GTAACCGGTTTCCTCGAACAACTCACGTTGAGCGGCTTCCTTGAAGCCCTCCCCGGCGTCGTCGAGGTCACCGACCAGCCCGGCCGGAAGTTCGATTAAGCGGTTGTCCACGGGTTTGCGGTATTGCTCAACCAGTACCAGTTCACCCTCGTCGGTAACAGGCACCATGACGACAACCCCGCTGGCATTGGTGCGGAAGGCGTATTCCCAACCGTCGACCTCCTTCATGCCGAGAAAACGCCCCAGGTAGTGAATGATTTCTTTTTTTGGCACTGCCATACCTGCTGCTCTGATAAACTTCGCCGATTGTAGCCCAACTACACTCAAGAAGCCGGGCGTGGAACCAATGCGTATCCGGCTGTTCATAGACAACGGCTAACACCAAGGACAATGAGTTGAACAAGTTTCTGACAAATATCTTATTTTTGCTGGTTTTGGTGGCAGGATCCACGCAGGTGTCGGCGCAAGCGCCGGCCGTGCAGCCGGTCAATGTGCCGAAACTGTTGGCTGCGGCGAACAAGGCGTACGCGGACGGGGATCATGCCACGCTGGTCAGCTCGCTGGAACGCGTGCACCAGGCGCGCCCTTATAACAGCGAGTACATGTATCGCCTGGCGCTGGCTTACGCGCTGCAAGACAACAAGTCCCGGGCCTATGACCTGATGTTGCGCATGCAGCAGCAGGGCCTGGCCTATGATTTCACCCAGACAGACGACAGCAAGAACATCCGTGGCACCGAGGTGTTCGATTATGTCAATAACCTGATGCTGCAGGCCGCCAAACCTTCAGGTGAGGTTTCCGCAGTTTTCACCCTGCCGGACGAGGTCATCATGCCCGAGAGCCTGGCCTGGGACCCGACGCGGGGAAAATACCTGGTCGGGACCATTGCCGAGGGCCAGGTGTTGGCGGTCAGCGAATCGGGCCAGGTCGAAGAACTGATCAGGGCCGACAATGAAAATGGAATGTGGGCCGTACTGGATATCCTGGTGGATGAATCCCGCAACCGGCTGTGGGTCAGCAGTGCCGCCATTCCGGCATTTCGCAATTTCAGCCCGATCGACAAGGGCCGTTCCGCCCTGTACGAGTTCGACCTGAAGTCATTGGAACTGGTACACCGTTACCCGGTTCCGGTTGACGGGCGGCCGCACGCACTGGGCAGCCTGGCGCAGAATATGGCCGGTGATATTTTTGTGGCCGACCGGGCACTGCCGCTCATCTACACCAGGCGTGCAGGGGAGGCGAAGCTCAAAAGCGTGCTGGCCGTGAGGGACGCGGTCAGCCTGCGTGATATCGCCATGCAACCGGATGGACGCATCATGTACATCGCGGACCACGAGATGGGCATAACCATCGTGGATTTTCAAAGTAAGCAATCAGGAAAACTGATAACTCCCGAAACGCTGAACCTGGGCGGTATCGATGGCATGCTGCTGTGGGACAACCACCTGGTCATTATCCAGAATGGTATTTCACCACAACGGGTCATGCGCCTGGCGCTGGATGCAAGCGGTACCAAGGTGGAAGCAGTGCGGCCCCTGGCGGTTGCGCAACCGGTCTTTGATTTTCCCAGCTTTGGCACGATAAAGGAGCAGGACCTGGTCTATTTGGGTGGTAGTCACTGGCAGAATGGGCAGGAGAATAGCGAGGCTATTACCGTATTGCGCACGCCTTTGAACGCCAATGAAGACCTGATGTCGGCTGAGATGTTAATGTTCCTGGAAAAGCAGAAACAGGCAGAGAAGCAGCAGGAAGAGGCGGACAAGAACTAGATTTCAATACCGGCTAGGTCAGTAAGCAGCGTCGTCTGAGCATACCGCCAAAGTCCAATTCATCGAATAGGCGGTTGAGGCGCGCTTCGTCGAGTGCGCCACGGGTCAGACCCGGGTCTTCGAGCGCTGAGGGTACCCGTGTCTCAATCCCGGTCAACCGCCGTGCCAGTTCAGCGGCAGCGCGGTGTTCGACCAGCTTTTTGTGTAAGGATGCCGCGCCGCGGATGCTCAGGTGCCGGACCTCGTCCACGCGTTCCCAGATGGCGTCCAGGTTGCCAAAATGGTTCAGCAGGGCAGCGGCCGACTTCGGGCCTACTCCCGGGATGCCCGGGATGTTGTCGACGCTGTCTCCGGTCAAGGCCAGGTAGTCGGCGATCTGTTGCGGGAAAACACCAAACTTATCCTTGATTTTGGATGGGTCGAGTTTCTGGTTACGTGTGAAATCCCACCAACTGTCACCCTTTTCGATCAACTGGGCGAGGTCCTTGTCACTGGTGACGACGCACACGGGGTGGCCGCGTTCCCGCCAATGCACCGCCAGCGTACCGATCAGGTCGTCAGCTTCATAACGTTGGTCGATAAAACATCGCAGGCCCATGGCCTCGGCCACGTCCCTGGCCCACGCAAACTGGCGTTTCAACTCTTCCGGCGCTGGCTCACGGTTTGCCTTGTATTCGGAGTAGATCTCATTGCGGAAACTCTTGCTCAGGGATTCGTCAAAGGCCACGCCGATATGTTCGGCCTGCGTTTGTTCAAGCAGGTTGCACAAAAAACCGGTAAACCCGTATACCGCGTTGGTTGGCTGACCGGCAGAATTAGAGAATTCATCGGATATGGAGAACCAGGCACGGAAAATGTAGATGCTGGCATCAATGAGGTAGACGGGTTGCAGGCTCATAAGCCGCCTATTTTACACCAGCACGTCCTTTCCGACCCGGTGGACCTGCCGCATGCGCATGAATGCCGCAAAAGTTGACGTGCATCAGCTTCCTCCAGGCACACATCTGTTTTACTTGTGCCGGGGATTTTATGCCAGCATTCAAAGCGGCACAGTAGCTTTGCCGAGGAGTATGACATGCCAGACATCAAGGGAACACAAACTGAAAAGAACCTGCTGCAAGCATTTGCCGGTGAGTCGCAGGCCCGTAACCGTTACACGTATTTTGCCAGCGTGGCGAAGAAGGAAGGCCTGGTACAGATCTCGGACATCTTCATGGAGACCGCAAACCAGGAAAAGGAGCATGCCAAGCGTTTCTTCAATTTTCTCGAAGGCGGTTGCACGGAAATAACCGCGTCGTTCCCGGCCGGCGTCATCGGCACCACGGCAGAAAACCTCGAATCAGCAGCCAGCGGTGAGCACGAGGAATGGGCGGAGCTTTACCCGGCCTTTGCGGCCACGGCCCGCGAAGAGGGCTTCAAGCAAATCGCTGCGGTTTTCGAGATGATCAGCATCGCTGAGAAACAGCACGAAAAACGTTACCTGGATCTATTGGGTAATCTCAATGCCGGCAGGGTGTTCAAAAAAGACGGCAAGGTCGTCTGGCGCTGCCGCAATTGCGGTTTTATCCACGAGGCCAAAGAGGCGCCCCGCACGTGTCCGGCCTGCGACCATCCGCAAGCACATTTCGAAGTGCTGGGCGAGAACTGGTAAGCATTATTGGCCGGTCCTTCCCCGGCGTGATTGCAGAATTGAAAAGGCCCGGGAATACCCGGGCCTTTACGTGTGCGTCAGCACGCTCAGGCCAGCAGGGACTCGCCCTTTTCAACCCGTTGGCGCAATACGCTGTTGCGTGGAAAATGCGCCAGTAAAAAGTCCATCTGGTCTGACAGGATCTTGCGTCCCTGCAGGTAGACATATTCTGCGTGGGTCGGTGTAAACGGGATGGCCAGCAATTGCATGCCGGCTTGCTCAGGCGTGCGACCGGCTTTGTGGTTGTTGCAGCGCTTGCAGGCCGTAACGACGTTCACCCAGCGGTCCTGGCCGCCCTGGCTCAAGGGGTGTACGTGGTCCCTGGATAGCAGGTAGTTGGGGAAGTGCTCACCGCAGTACAGGCACAGGTTCTGATCCCGGCGAAACAGCGACTGGTTGCTCAATGGCGGAACATAGCTGCTGGCAAACAGGTGCTTGTGCGGGTGCTGGCCTTCGGTGGCGATGATCGCATTGACGCTGACCACACTTTGCCGGCCGGTGAGCGCACTGGTGCCACCATGGATACTGTAGAGTGTTTTTCCGAGGGAGTAAGAAACCTGGTCAAGTATGATCAACTTGACTGCTTCCTGGTATCCGACCCACTCCAGGGGCATGCCGGATACATCTGTACGGAGAACCCGCTGTTGTAAATTCATGACCTTTCTAATACGGTCCGTTTACGCAAGTTGTTGTGTTGTCCCACTTACTGCTTGTTGTATATCGTGTTTGCCGGGCAATCGCAAGCAAAATTTTAAGCGGGTTTTATATTACTCAACATGTGTTTTGGCCCCGGTTGCGAACTCTCCTGCCGCCGGTGTTGTCACAAGCGCGTGGATTGATACTGGAGTTGAACATGAGAACAACAATTTTCCTGTCATTGTTGCTGCTGGCCGCAGTCCCCGGGACGGCATTACCGGCGCTGCCGGTAAGCGTGGATGGCCAGCCGTTGCCCTCGTTGGCGCCGGTACTGAGGGAAGTGACGCCGTCAGTGGTCAATATCTACACGCAAACCCGTGTCCGGGTGCGCAGCCCGTTGCTGGACGACCCCATTTTCAGACGCTTTTTCAACGTACCGGACGTACCCCGTGAGCGCGTATCCCAGAGCCTCGGCTCGGGTGTCATTGTCGATGCAAAAAATGGATATGTCTTGACCAATAATCACGTGATCGCACGCGCCGATGAAATTGCCGTGGGTTTGAAAGACGGGCGCAGCCTGGAGGCCACGCTGATTGGCACCGACCCGGATACCGACCTGGCGGTCATCAGGATTCCGCCCGAAGACCTCAAGGCGTTACCGCTGGCAGATTCGGACGAGTTACAGGTGGGTGACTTTGTCATTGCGGTCGGCAACCCCTTCGGACTCGGCCAGACGGTGACCTCCGGTATCGTCAGTGCGCTGGGACGCACCGGTTTGCGCGGACTCGAGTACCAGAACTTCATCCAGACAGACGCGTCCATCAACCCGGGTAATTCCGGTGGCGCATTGATCAATCTGCGTGGTGAACTGGTCGGCATCAACAGCGCCATATTCACCCCCAGTGGCGGCAACGTGGGTATCGGTTTTGCCATTCCCTCAAGCATGGCCCGCTACGTGATGGACCAGTTGACGCAGTTTGGCGAGGTGCGCAGGGGCACGCTGGGTATTTTCGTGCAGGACCTGACCTCTGAACTGGCCGGTGCCTTTGGCGTGGAGCTTGGCCACGGTGCGCTGGTGGCGGAAGTGGCGGAGGACTCGGCAGCAGATGAGGCCGGTTTACAACCCGGCGATGTCATCGTGGAAATGGCTAACCGGCCCGTCAGTAACGCACAGGATTTCCACTACGCCGAAGGCGGCCTGGCTCTGGGCGAGTCGTTGAAGCTCAAGTATCTGCGAAATGGTAAAAACCGCACCGTTGTGCTGGCGGTGCGCTCCGTGCCGGTGTTGGATGGGGAAGACCTGGACTGGCGCCTGGCCGGTGCACGTTTTACCGGGTTGAGTGCCAAGTATAAGCAGCAAAACCTCGGTGGCGTGTTGCTGGAGTCATTGGAGCCGCGCAGCCGCCTGGCCCGTGAAGGCCTGACCGCGGGAGACATCATCACCGGCGTCAACCGCCAGCGGGTCAATAACCTGGCTGAATTCCAGGCGGTCATCGAATCCCGGCGAAGCAGCCTTTTGTTGCAGATCAGGCGCGGCGGCCGGGCTTATATCGCACGCATTGATTGAGAGCCTGGACATTGCACCGGTATCCCGGTCCTGACTTGTTCAGCCACACCTGGGTTTGAGCTTCCCTCACCCAATAGCTTTGGCTATTGGGATCGGTCCAGCCCGGCGCCCAGGTGCACCTGTTCGGCGCCAGACTCTGTGAAACCGGCACAATGTCCAGGCTATGCCCGCACATTGCACGGGTGCCCAGTCCTGTCCCTGGTTTGTTCTGCCCAAATCAGGTCAAAGACAGGTGCAATACACGGGCTAAAGCGTACAATTGCACCTATTCCTGACACGGGGTGATCCTGATGAGTAATCCATTCAACAACAGCGATACCTGCCTCTCGTTGTATCCGGTAGCCAAGGAAAACCTGGAGCGCTGGTTGGCGGATTTGCCCGCGTTCCAGCGGCAATGGCTGGCAGACACGGGTTTCAGCGCCAAGGCTGGCGAACTCGGCAGCCTGCCGGGTGAGGACGGCGGTTTGCAAGCTTACGTATTTGGCACCAAAGAAGCGGGTTGGCTGTATCAACTGGCCCCGTTGGTGGACAAATTGCCACCCGGCGAATACCGCCTGGTGTCCGGTTGGGATCCGGAGCAGCGCTTGCAGGCCAGCCTCGGCTGGGGCTTGGCATGTTACCAGTTTGACCTTTACTGCAAACCGGAAAATGAAAGTCCTTCGCTATATCTGGACGATGACATCGCGGAGGCGGCGCGGCATTTATTGGAAGCCCAGTCGCTGGTGCGTGATCTGGTCAATACACCGACCGAGGACATGGGCCCGGGGCAGCTGGCTGACGCGATGCGCATGCAGGCGGACGAATTCGATGCAGACATGTCGGTCATCCAGGGCGTGGAACTGCTCAACGAAAACTACCCCGCCATCCATGCCGTGGGACGGGCGGCCGAGCGCGAGCCACGTTTACTGAGGATGGAATGGGGCGATGAGGATCACCCCCTGCTGGCCTTGTGTGGCAAGGGTGTGTGTTTCGATACCGGCGGCCTGAACCTGAAGCCCGCCAGCGGCATGGGATTGATGAAGAAGGACATGGGCGGCGCGGCGCATGTGTTGGCGCTGGCGCGCCTTGTCATGCAGGCGCAGCTACCAGTGCATTTGCTGGTTTTGATCCCGGCGGTTGAGAACGCGGTGTCGGGTAATGCCTACCGCCCCGGCGACGTGATCCCGACCCGCAAGGGCCTGAGCGTGGAAATCGGCAATACCGACGCTGAGGGCCGCGTGGTGCTGGCCGACGCCCTGGCATTGGCCTGTGAGCTCGAACCCGATTTCGTGGTGGATTTCGCTACCCTGACGGGCGCCGCACGTATTGCGCTGGGTACCGATCTGCCACCGGTTTTCAGTAACGACGTCCGCATCGCCAATGACATCGTGGCGGCCGGTGAAGCCGCAGAAGACCCGATGTGGGTCATGCCGTTGTATGCGCCGTACAAGGAATTGCTGAAAAGCGAGATCGCCGACCTGAACAACATGGCCAGTACCCCGATGGGCGGATGCATCACGGCGGCGTTGTTCCTGGAGCACTTCGTCACCGAACAGACCCCCTGGGTACACATCGACACCTGGGCATGGAACCAGGGTGCGCGCCCTGGCCGGCCACCCGGTGGCGAGGCAATGGGCATGCGGGCAGTATTTCGCTACCTGCAAAAACGCTATTCCTAGTACAGGCGGGTCAGCGGATATCGGGTTTTCCGTTGGGTTACCGCTGACCGGGTTACAGCAGTACGAAACTGGCGATGGCCACAACGGTAGTCAGAAATGCCAGCAGTGTGATGTAGCTGATTCCGATCACGAAATATTTGCCCAGGGTCAGGAACCAGTTCTGTTGGTAAACCGTACGCAGCGATATCAGCAAGTAGATCGGAATCCAGATACCGAGAATAACGGGGACCCACCCGATGGCGTTCGCTGCCGCAGGGTATTCATGCGAGGCCGCCAGATCACCCGCCAGTCCAAACAACAGGATCAGTGTCAGGATGACATAGATGAAGGAATGGTTGTGCAGGGAAAATATCAGGTGCTCGACATAATAGCGTTTTGCGAACAAATACCAGAACTTGAAGATCAGGGCCACCACGGGCAGCAGGATGAACATGGTGATGGGCAGGATATCGAAAACCTTGTCCACGATCAGGTTGGGGTTTTCGTTGATCTGCTTGGCTTTTTTGGGCGATCCTTCGATCTCGTCATTGATGCGGTCATTGAGCCAGCC
>JAPHTE010000382.1 GCA_026196445.1 Lysobacterales bacterium | reverse complement strand
GTATCAATGCCCTTAAGCCCAAGGTGATCCGAGGCGACATTCAAACAGGCCGAGACATCGCAACGCCGGTAACCCAGACCGGCGCGCAGCAAACCACCACGGGCTGTTTCCAATACGGCAACGTCCACTGTCGGATCACGCAGGACGATGTGGGCCGAGGTTGGCCCCGTCATATCACCTTTGACGGTCAAGCGCCCATCGATGTATACACCATCCGTGGATGTCATACCCACGGTGTGGCCGGCTGTCTTCAAGATATGGGCCAGCATACGCGAGGTCGTGGTCTTGCCGTTTGTGCCGGTAATACTCGCAACCGGGATACGGGTTGGTGTGCCGGGCGGAAACAACATATCCATGACCTTGCCGGCTACGTCCCGCGACTCACCCTCTGATGGCGCCACGTGCATTCTGAAACCGGGTGCCGCATTAACCTCGACAATCGCGCCACCCACGTCTTTGTAAGACTCGGTAATGTCGGTGGTCAGAAAATCCACACCCCCCACATCCAGGCCCACTGCGCGGATGGCGCGTACGGCCATTTCACGGTTATCGGGGTGAATGACGTCGGTCAGATCGATGGCGGTACCACCCGTAGACAGGTTGGCGGTCTTGCGCAGATAGAAAATCTCACCTTCCGGCAATACCGTGTCACTATCAAAACCGGCTGATTCCAACAATTCCAATGCAGGACGATCGAGCTCAAGCCGGGTTAGTACTTTTTCATGGCCAATGCCACGGCGCGGGTCCTTGTTGACGTTTTCCACCAGTTCTGTGACCGTGCTTTTTCCATCACCCACAACATGCCCGGGTACGCGCTTGGCCACCGCAACGAACTCGTTGTTGACCACCAGTATCCGGTGATCGAAGCCTTCGACATAACTTTCCACCAGCACGGCCTTGCTGTTGCCGTGTTGGCGGGCAAACGCAAACGCACTCGCAACCTGCTCATCGGTGGTCAAGTTGATTGAAACACCACGGCCGTGGTTGGCATTGAGTGGTTTTACGACCACCGGGAAACCAATGTTGTGAGCCGCGCGTATTGCGGATCGTTCGCTGTATATCATCTGCTGCGACGGTACCGGCAATCCAAGGTCGCGCAGAAGATTGTGGGTATCTTCCTTGTCACAGGAAATCTCCACAGCTATATGCGGCGTTTTACTGGTAATGGTTGCCTGTATGCGCTGCTGGTAGACACCGTGACCGAACTGCACCAGGGAATACTTGTTGAGCCTGAGGTAGGGGATTTCCCTTTTTTCCGCCGCGTTGACCAGTGACGCGGTACTGGGGCCAAGTTCCTTGCGCTGGGCGAATACTATGAAGTCTTCCCGTTCCTGCTCAAACGCAAAACCGGTTTCGATCTCGTCTGAAAATTCCTCCTGCAGCGCTGCGGGCAACAGGCTGAACAAAAGCTGGCGTGCAATACGTGCGGCCTCCAGGCCCACGTCGCGTTGCTTGTACTGAAACACCATGTTGTATTCGCCAGGCACGCCGGTGCCGCGGGTGCGCCCAAAGGAAACATCCGACCCGGCTTCATTCTGCAATTCCAGCGCGGCGTGCTCCCAGATATGGGCCATCCAGGTGCCCTCATTTTCCCGCATACGGCGTATGAACCCGCCTGCTTCCCCATAGGAGCAACCATGGCTCTGCAGGCCCGGTAAGGCTTCGATCAACTTGTCGATAAAGGCATTACCCAGCCGCGCCGAGGGCCACTGTTCCAGAACGCCCAGCTGTAACTGGTGACGGATAACCGGAAAGTGCGCATACAGGCTCGGGCCGACATAAACATTTGTGGAGAGAATTTTCATGGCAAAACCTTGATCAATTTTTCAACAATAACAACAGGTGTGTTGCGGGTTCAGACCGCTAAACGGGCTCATCAACTCCCCTTGTCCAGCTGCGCCTCACGGGTTTCCAGATTAAATTGCGAACCATGTGCCAGTACATGCAATTTCAGACCGATCATCGATACGGCCTCGGCTTTTTTCACATAGCTCATGGAGGAGTGTCGCAGGTCCGCGGGGTCGACTACGGTCACCGTACCATGCCCAATCACTTCCATGACCCCGTCGGGTGCTATGAACGCCGCGGTATTTTCATCGATACCCAGGCCACAGGCAAAAGGGTTAAAGGACAGGGCAGCCAGCAAGCGCCCCAAACGGCCACGCCGGTTGAAATGCTGGTCAATGATGGCACGGTTGGTCAAACCAAGCCCGGGCGCCAATACCACGCCGCTTTCGCGTGGCGAAGGCCCGCTGCGCCCGCCCGCGATCATGTGTTCCGAGATAATTGCAGCACCAGCCGACGTACCCGCCATGTGTACACCCGCAGCATTGAGCCTGCGTATCGCCCTGGCCACCGGTGTACCACCCAGTATGGTGCTCAGACGCAACTGGTTTCCACCGGTAATAAATATTCCCGTTGCCTTATCCAGTTTCCCAAGTATGTTGTCCCGGTAACAGTCGTCGCGCTCCTCGATTGGAATACTGACCGCCCTGGCGCCCATGTCTTCAAACAGGTCCCGGTACAAGGGCCCGGTTTCGTCCAACTGTGACGCGGTTGGAATAACCAGTATGCGGGCATTCTCTGCACCACACAGCTTCACAAAACGCTGCAGGATTACCGGATCCTTGCTTTTTGCTTCCGCGCCACCGATGGGGATGACATAACCGCGGTTCAGGTCTTGAACAGGTGCTGACGGTGTCATTGATATATTACCTTCAAAAACGGGCCGCATATTGTAGATGTTTAGCTTCCCCTTTGAAATGCAGAAGCGTAAATAATTTCTACAAAACATGCTGAAATCATTGCTAAAACAAAAAGGTAGGCGGATACGAATTTACGTATAATAGCCGATCAGGAAAAAAGGAATACGCATGAGTTTACATCTGGTCCCCGCCGGAACGAATTTCCCCGACGACATCAACGTCATCATCGAGGTTCCAATGAACAGCCCCGCCATCAAGTACGAGGTGGACAAGGCCTCCGGTGCGATTTTTGTTGACCGGTTGTTGAAAACCGCCATGTATTACCCGTGCAACTATGGTTACGTACCGCACACGCTGTGTGGAGACGGTGACCCGGTCGATGTGCTGGTGGTGCTGCCGTTGCCGATGTTGCCGGGCACCGTGGTACGCTGCCGGCCGCTTGGTGTGCTGCAAATGAAAGACGAGGCTGGTGAGGATTACAAGGTCATCGCTGTACCTATCGCCGAAGTCACCGGGATTTACCGCGATATCAAGACGGTTGAAGACCTCGACGACATACTGCTGAACCAGCTTGTACACTTTTTTGAACATTACAAGGACCTGGAAAAAAACAAGTGGGTCCGGACCGGTGACTGGTTGGGTGTGGAAGCTGCCCGCCAGGTGTTGATCGATGCTGTTGAATGTTACGAGGCTACCCCTGATAAACCCAACTTTTAGGGTTCTGTTTCGATATCAGGTCATTTTACGGCCGTCGATCCGTACCCAGCCATCATCCGTCGTGACGGATAAATCCACCATGTGCGGCCGATAAACCATCATGACCTCATCTGCCTGTTGCTCGAGGATGCCTGAAAGTACCAGGTAACCCCCGGGTTTGAGTCGTGCCATGAGCACCGGTGCCAGCTCAATCAATGGTGCGGCCAGTATATTTGCCAGCACTACGTCGACATCGGAGGAAGTGTATTCTTCCGGTTGCAAGGTCTCGATGATATTCGTCACTTCGTTACGTTGGGCATTATCGCGTGTAGCCGTTAACGCCTGCGGGTCGTTATCAATACACAACACACGGTTTGCGCCCTTGATCGCGGCGACGATGCCCAGCACACCGGAGCCACAACCATAATCGAGCACGTTTTGTGCCATGAAATCGTGGCCGTCCATCCATTGCAGGCACAGGCGGGTCGTCGGGTGGGTGCCGGTGCCAAAGGCCAGGCCCGGGTCGAGCCTGAGCACGTGAAGCGCCTGTTCCGGAACAGCCTGGTCTCCGGGCACGACCCACAGGTCGCGGCCAAACTGCATGGGCTGAAAGCGATCCAGCCACAACCGTTCCCATTGTCGATCGTCAAGTGTGCGGAAATTGACCTGTTGCGGCCGGTCGATACCCGGCACCAGGCTCAGCAAACGGCTTAATGGTTCAACGGGTGTACCAGCCTCAAAGAGGGCCGTTACGCAGGTCGTTGGCCATAACGGGGTTTCACCGACGCCGGGTTCGAATACCGGATCATCGGCGTCATCCGTCAACGTTAAAGCAAGTACCGGTTGGTCCCGTAACAGGCTTTCCACCAGTGACGCCCTGTCCCGCGTGACACGTATACTGATCTCCAGCCAGGGCATCCTAATCAGGTGCGCGCGACTCGAGCCTTTTTTCGAGGTAATGGATATTAAAACCACCCTTGATAAACCCGGGGTCCAGCAGCAACCACCTGTGCAGCGGGATATTGGTCTGGATACCGTTCAATACCATTTCGTCCAACGCCATGCGCATGCGTGCAATGGCCACGTCCCGGGTCTCTCCGTGGGCAATGACCTTGCCGATCATCGAATCATAGTTGGGGGGTACCTGGTAACCGTCATAGATATGTGAATCCACCCTGATACCCGGCCCGCCTGGGGCGTGGAAGCCTTCTATGGTTCCGGGGCAGGGCATGAAAGTCTCAGGGTTCTCGGCGTTTATCCGGCATTCGATCGCATGACCGCGGATGACGATGTCGTCCTGCGTATAGGACAGGCTTTTACCGGCGGCGACCCGAATCTGTTCCTTGACCAGGTCCACACCGGTGATCAGTTCACTGACGCAATGCTCAACCTGGATACGCGTATTCATCTCAATGAAGTAGAAATGACCCGAATCGAACAGGAATTCGAAAGTACCCGCGCCGCGGTATCCAATGCGTTTGCAGGCCTCGACACAGATACCGCCGATTCTTTCACGTTGCTCGGGCGTGACCCCGGGCGCCGGCGCTTCCTCGATGACTTTCTGGTGCCGCCGTTGGGTCGAACAATCCCGCTCACCCAGGTGGATAGCGTTGCCGTTCTGATCAGCCATGACCTGTACTTCCACGTGGCGCGG
>JAPHTE010000085.1 GCA_026196445.1 Lysobacterales bacterium | reverse complement strand
TGGTGCTGGTGTGACGCCCTGTTCATGTCGCCACAGACCTGGATGATGCTGACGCTGGCGACCGGCGAAGAACAGTACATGGCGTATGCGGACAAGGAGTTCTGGGCCACTACCGAGTACCTGAAAGACCCCGAATATAATCTATACTACCGCGACAGCCGTTATTTCACGCAGCACGATGAAGAAGGCAACAAGATTTTCTGGTCGCGTGGCAACGGCTGGGTTTACGCCGGCCTGGTCAATATTCTCAGGATCCTGCCACAGGACCATCCGTCCTATCCGAAGTACGTGCAGCTTTACAGGGATATGTCGGCAACCATCGCCGGCCTGCAGCACGATAACGGGTTTTGGCGGGTCTCCCTGTTAGCAAAGGAAAAGTATGGGTCACCTGAAACCAGTGGTTCCGGTTTCATGACTTACGGTCTGGCCTGGGGTGTGAACAACGGTTTGCTCGATGCTGAAGAGTATGGGCCCGTTGTACAAAAGGGCTGGAGCGCACTGGTCAGCGCGGTCGGCGATGACGGCAAACTCGGATGGGTGCAGCCGATCGGCGCCGCCCCGGATAGCGTGTTTGAAACCGATAGCCAGTTGTACGGCGTGGGCGCTTTCTTGCTGGCCGCTTCGCAGATGACGCAGTTCAAATAGGGATTTGTGATGAAGAGAAGAAGATTTCTTAAGAATTCGGCCTTGGCCGGCTCATTGGCCGCATTGCCGGCACTTGGCGCATGTGGAAAGAAGGGGGCTCCCGCCTCTGCTGCGGCGGTGTCCACGGCACCAGGTGCAGTGAAACAATACGATTTCAAGCGTTACCGGGAAACCGCCACTCTCGTGCCGGTGCACAAGGTGACGCCCGACGACGGCTATTACCTGCATACCTTCTACGATATTTGCCCGTGGAGCCCGTCGCAGCGCTTCCTGGCCTGCACGAAATTTCCGTTCCAGGACCGCGAGCCAAAATATGGTGAAGAAGCACAGATCTGTGTCATCGATATGAAGGATCAGACCCTGACCGAGGTCCACTCCACCAGCGGCTGGGGCTTCCAGCTTGGCTCAAACGTGCAGTGGGGCGCGACCGACCGTTACCTGTACTTCAATGACCTGCTCGATGGCGAGTGTGTCTGTGTGCGTCTTGACCTGGAAACAGGTAAATCCGACTACCTGGCTGGTCCGATGTACCACGTGGCCCCGGATGATTCCGCCGTCGTCAGTTTCCCATTGGATTTGATCAACGCGACCCAGTCCGGTTACGGCTACGCCATGGACCCGGCCAGGGCCAGGATATTGCCACCGGGCGCTGCTGAAGACGAAGGTATCTGGCGCACCGATTTGAAAACCGGCAAAAAGGAACTAATTGTCAGCCTGGCGCAGGCTTATGACATCCTGCCGGATGCCGACAAGAAACGCTTCGAGGGTGGCACCTTCTATTTCTTCCACTCAAAGTACAACCCGCAATCCAATCGCATCCTGCAGGTTTTCCGCTGCCTGATGCCGAACACCGGCAACAACGAGTTTGGCATCGGCGGCACCGGTATCTTTAAACCGATGCTGGTGACCTTCAACGCCGACGGCTCGGACCTGAAACTGGCATTGTCGAATGACGTCTGGGGCAAAGGCGGGCACCACCCCAACTGGCACCCGAACGGTGAAGAAATCCTGATGAACCTGAAGCTGGATTACGACCGCATCAAGTTCTGCAGCTACCGTTACGACGGCTCGGACTTCAAGGTGCTGAGCGAAACTGTGGAAGGCAGCGGCCATCCCAGTTTCCACGCCAACGGCAGGCATATCGTCACGGACGTTTATCCGGACCAGGATTTTGCCAGCAAGAGCAAGGAGGTCCCGATCCGCCTGGTCGATATTGGGTCCCAGAGCGAGCAGAACCTGTGCTTTGTATTCACGCTGGGCATGCCCAACGCCAACGTACTGCGCATCGATCCGCACCCGGCCTGGAGCCGCGATTACACGAAAGTCTGCTTCAACGCTGCGCCGGAAGGCCGGCGGCAGATCTTTGTCGCCGATGTCAGTGAGTTGATCTGAGATGTGGTTCGGCAGCGGTAAAAAGCAATTGAGATCCCGGATAATGCTTCGCATTTCCGGGATGACGAAAGTGTGGACAGATTCCGGGATGACGGCGGTCATTAATGTGCCAGGTGAGAGTGCTGGTTTTGCTGTAGGAGCGGCGCCTGACCTCCATGGACGGAGGAAATGCAGGGGATTGTCGGGAACAATCCCTGCTCGCCGCGATTCTTTAGTCTCTGTGGCAAAATGTCTTGTTGCAATGTTGGCACTGGCCTGGTGCCTGGCGGCAACAGCAGGGCAGGGTGAGGTTCACCGCTGTGCAACCACGGACGAGGTTTATGCTGCGTTGGAAATGGCTAGCCCGGGAGACACGATCCTGTTGCAAGGAGGGAAGGTCTACGAGGTCGGCAAGAGTCTTGAGCTTAATGCCAGCGGCAC
The DNA here is from genome assembly GCA_026196445.1 of Lysobacterales bacterium. Lineage (GTDB taxonomy): Bacteria > Pseudomonadota > Gammaproteobacteria > Xanthomonadales > SZUA-36 > SZUA-36. The sequence continues at coordinate 2,254 of JAPHTE010000085.1, read as the reverse complement.
AAAAGACCAGCGCATAACATTCACTTCGGAAGATGCCGCCGGCCAGGACCGCTATGCCGTGATCACCACGGTTGATGGCCGCAAGGAACCCGACCTGGTGGCGTTCAGTGTGCGTGGTTCGTACTGGGATATTTCTCGGCTGGAAATAGCCGGTAAAAAAGTGCCGCTGGAGCCCGGTTACTGGGACACCAACGGTTTTCGTATTGGCATCTACTTGATGGGGCCCGGTTCGCACGACAACGTCGTCGAAGATGTTGAGATTCACCACACGCACAACACTGCGATCGCTATCAGGAATGAAAGCCACCACAATGAATTTCGCAGGATGAAAATCCACCACATCGGGGAGTGGCTGGATGCAGATTACAACGCCCATGAAGGGGAGGGTTTTTATATCGGCTCGTCCAAGGGAATCGATGAGCGCGGTAACAACGCGATTGCCCACGATATCCTGATCGAAGACAGTGTCCTGGGTCCCGGTTTGTTGGGTCAATACATCGATCTCAAGTACGCGGCATCAAACGTGACCGTGCGTAATAACGTTCTTTTTTGCGGGGAAAAATCCTACAACGACGAAATTGTAAGCCTGGCGGGTTATGCCAATCTTATCGAGGGCAACAAATTTGTCGGTTCAAGTGCAAGCCAGACGCGGTATATCCGCATTTTCAACAAAAAAACCAAGGTGCCCGTCAGGGTGGATTATCTCGACCAGAAAGATATTCCAGCCCCGACCGGCAGGGACAACAAGGTTGTCAACAACATTTTCTATACCGATGATACTGACGTTCAGATCGTCGAAAACGAATTGAAGGCAGTGGACCGTCCCACGTTCATTTTCGAAAACAACCGGGTCGAGCCATTGACAAATTTTTAAGGAGGCTTCCATGAAAAAGTTTATTGTTATTGCCACCCTGCTTTTATTGAGCACCGCACCGGTGTTGGCCGATTCACCATACATGGCCACCGGCATCAAGATCGGTGAAGTCACCGACAGCGAGGCCATCGTCTGGGTGCGCCTGACGGCAAATGAAAAACGCGTGGATTATGGCGCGCCGATGCCGAATGTAACTTACACGCATGCGGATACCGGCGAACCCCTGGACGGGAGCAAGCACTACCGCAAACCCTACGCGGTGCCGGCAGTCGAGTTTCCCGACGGTAGCAGCATCGACACCATCGAAGGCGCCGTTCCGGGCGCCCGGGGTGTGGCACGGGTGCATTACAAACCCGAAACGGACAGTGAGTTCAAGGTGACGCCGTGGCAGAAGGTCGATGCGGAGGCGGATTTTACGACCCAATTCCAGTTGTCAGACCTCATGCCGGGAAGCCAATACGTGGTCAGGATTGAGTCCGGCGCCAGCATTCACGGAAAACACCGATTCTTTGAGGGTAGTTTCAGCACTTCGCCTGCCGCCGAGACAGTGGTGCCCGTGACGTTCACTGTTGTCACTGGCCAGCGATACCCGGACCGAGACTCAGAAGATGGTTTTAAAATATATCATACCATGTTGAAAAATAAGCCTAATTTCTTTGTCCATACGGGCGATATTCTGTACTACGACCAGCTTGGCAAAACGCGTGCTCTTGCCAACTGGCACTGGCAGCGCATTTACGGCATGAGCAGCCTGGTCAATTTCCACAAGCAGGTACCCAGCTACTTCGAGAAGGACGACCACGACACGTTCATGAACGACGCCTGGCCGACGATGGAAACGCGATTCATGGGCGATTTCACATTCAAAGAGGGTCAGGAGATATTCCTCCAGCAGGTGCCGATGGGGGAGAAAACTTACCGCACGTTCCGCTGGGGCAAGGACCTGCAAATCTGGCTGGTTGAGGGTCGGGACTTCCGCGACGCCAATCCCATCGAGGACGGGCCCTGGAAGAGCATCTGGGGCGTCGAACAGATGGCCTGGTTCATGGAAACGGTCAAGGCGTCGGATGCGACTTTCAAGGTACTGATCAGCCCCACGCCGGTCGTGGGGCCCGACCGGGGCAATAAAAACGACAATCACGCGAACGAGGGCTTCACATACGAGGGCAATTTGCTGCGCGAATTCATCGCTTCGCAAAAAAACATGGTTGTGGCCTGTGGTGACCGGCACTGGCAGTACGTGTCCGTCGATCAAACCTATGGCGTCAAGGAGTATTCCAGCGGTCCGGTCAGCGACGAGCACGCGGGTGGCTGGAAAAACGACATGTTGCGTCCCGAGCACAAGTACCTGAACGTCATTGGTGGTTTCCTGGAGATCAC
>JAPHTE010000029.1 GCA_026196445.1 Lysobacterales bacterium | reverse complement strand
CCGGGTTGCGTGGCCAGGTGGCGCAGCAGTTGATCGGTTTCATCATCGAAATCGGATGCCCGGTGCGGGTGCACCCCGGCGGTGGCAAAAAGCTGACCGGGCCGTTCGCTGGCAAGTTCCAGCGCCGCACGGCTACCGTCTGCACTGGCGCCGGTGACGACGATCTGCACCACGCCGGCCTCATATGCCGCTGCAATAACCTCGTCGCGGTCGTCATCGAAGGAGTCGTGGGTCAGGTTACAGCCGATGTCGATCAGTTCCATGGCGCGCATTGTAATAATTTTTTATCACTGGTGCTTGCACCGGCTTCCTGTTGCCATACAATCTGCCCCATGCACATGAAATGGAACGCCCTGTGGCGACTGATGCGTTTTGACCGGCCGATCGGTACGCTGCTGTTATTGTGGCCGACGTTGTGGGCGCTGTGGATTGCAGGCGAGGGCAGGCCATCACTCAAGAACCTGCTGATTTTTTGTTGCGGGGTTGTGTTGATGCGCGCGGCAGGCTGCATCATGAACGACGTGGCCGACCGGGATTTCGATCCACATGTCGAGCGCACGCGAATGCGGCCACTCGCCTCCGGTGAACTGACGGTGCGCGAGGCCGTGATCACCTTCCTGGTGTTGATGTTGCTGGCCTTCGGCCTGGTGCTGATGACCAATGCGCTGACCATCAAGCTGGCCTTCGTCGGCGCCGTGCTGGCCTCGACATACCCCTTTTTCAAGCGCTGGACCCACTATCCGCAGGTGGTGCTGGGCGTGGCATTTGGCTGGGGCATACCGATGGCCTTTGCCGCCGAGACCGGCCAGGTCGCATCGGTTGCCTGGCTGATCCTGGCGATCAACGTGCTCTGGTCAGTCATTTACGATACGTTGTACGCCATGGTGGACCGTGATGAAGATGTCAGCATCGGGCTCAAATCCACCGCCATCGCCTTCGGACGTTATGACCTGGCCATTATCCGGGTTGTGAAAGTGCTGATGATCGCCCTGCTGTTATGGCTGGGTGTTCTCATGCAATTCAGCTGGCCATGGTTTGCCGGCGTGGCTGTTGCCGCTTTCCTGTTCGCCCGCCAACAGTACCGGGTCAGGAAGCGTGACCGGGCCCAGTGTTTTGCCGCGTTTATGAACAACAACTGGGTGGGTGCAGTGATCTGGCTCGGCCTGGTCATTACCTATATCGTGGTTTGATCCCGCATGTTGTCGCCGCAGGGGTTCAGAACACGTATCCAGGTTCCGGTTGCAGAGGATGAGCACGATTTTCTCGCCGCCATGCGTGACAGCGTCGGCCTGCATTACCCGTGGGTAACGGCGCCCAAAGACCACGCCGCCTGGCAGCGGTACATGAAACGTCTTGAGCGCGACGATGAGACCGGGTTCCTGGTCAGGCGGCTGGACGACAAAACGATCTGTGGTGTGATCAACCTCAGCGCCATCACCTACGATGCCCTGTGCAGCGCCTGGGTCAGTTATTTCGGTGTTGCCGGCCAGGCCGGGAAGGGTTACATGACAGAGGGCATGTTGCAGGTCATCCGTCATGCTTTTGATAAACTCGGCCTGCACCGCCTCGAGGCCAATATACAACCGGATAACCTGGCGTCGATAGCACTGGTGCAGGGGGTCGGGTTTCAGTACGAGGGGCTTGCAAGAAATCTGCTGAAGATCAACGGAGAATGGCGCGACCACGAACGCTGGGCCATTTTGTCCGAGGACAACTAGCCCGCATATTGCACCAGCGGAATGGCGCGTGCTGCCACCCACACGTCCACGCGCTTCGCGCCTGCTTTTTTCAGGATACGCGCACACTCGATCACGGTCGTGCCGGTGGTCATGACATCATCCACCAATGCCACGTGTCGGGGCGGTGGCTGTTGCCCACGCCAGGAAAATGCCCCGCGCACATTGTGCCGTCTTTGGCGGCGATCCAGGCCGGACTGCGCGCGGGTATTGCGCCGCCGTCGCAGTGATGTGGCCTGTAGCGGAATACCGAGCACCCGGCCGATGTAAGCCGCGAGTTCATATGACTGGTTAAAACTGCGATTAAATAAACGCAGCGTGTACAGTGGCACCGGGATCAAGGCGTCCGGATAGTCCACCGGCTGGCTGCTTATCCACTTACACATCAGGCGTGCGAGTATCCTGCCGGCCGTGTGCTGGCGTTGGAACTTGAAAGCCTGCACCAGGCGGTCGGCGGGAAACAGGTATTGCAGGGGGTAGACCACCTCTGTAAATGGTGGCGGGCGCAGGATGCAACCCCCACACAAGCGGTCATCCACTGCTGCCAGCGGCAGACCGCATTGCCGGCAGCGCGAACCGGCCCAGGTCAGGGCCTTCATACAGACCGTGCAGATACAGGCCGGGTCCGATGGCAGGCCGCACAGCACACAATG
>JAPHTE010000257.1 GCA_026196445.1 Lysobacterales bacterium | reverse complement strand
GACGCCGGTCGGGCTCTTGACGCGTTTACTTCTTCTGTAACTGGCGCACTGAAAGGTGGTGGATCAGTATCCATGGTTGGTTTCGGAACCTTCTCGGTAAAGAAACGCGCTGCACGTGCCGGCCGTAACCCACGCACCGGTGAAACGATCCAGATCAAGGCTTCAAATAACCCTTCATTTAAGGCTGGTAAAGCTCTTAAGGATGCCGTAAACTAGCGCGCCTTCTGACGAGGGTGCTTAGCTCAGTTGGGAGAGCATCGCCCTTACAAGGCGAGGGTCGGCGGTTCGAGCCCGTCAGCACCCACCAACGTATGTGGAGTGGTAGTTCAGCTGGTTAGAATACCGGCCTGTCACGCCGGGGGTCGCGGGTTCGAGTCCCGTCCACTCCGCCATATGTAAGAAAAGGGCGCCTTCCAGGCGCCTTTTTCTTATCCGCTTATAATTTGGAAAGGTTGTTAAACCATGGTTCTTCAATCGATACGTGAAAGACTGACCGGTATCCTTGCATTCGCAATACTCGGAATACTTGTCGTTCCGTTTGCGCTGGTTGGTGTCAACCAGTACTTCACATCCAGCAGCCAGAATATCGTTGCCAGGATCAACGACACTGAAATCACCACCAACGATTTCAACCAGAGCTTCTCGAACTACCGTAGAAGGATGCAGTCCCTGATGGGTGAGGCATACAATCCGGTGGAGTTCGACCAGTTGACCGTGCGTCGCCAGCACCTGGACGACCTGATCGACCAGGAACTGCTCACGCAGGCGGCATTGGACATGGGCCTGGACGTTGATGACGAGACACTGGCAACTGAGATTCGCCGGATTCCAGCTTTCCAGGTCGATGGAGAATTCAATGTCGATGTCTACCAGGCCAGGCTGCAGGCACAGGGCATGACGCCAAAGCGCTTCCAGAATGAAATGCGTGCGCAGTTCATCGTCACCCAACTACCGCGTAACATCAGCGCCAGCAGCATTGCAACCGCCAGCGAGATAAATGACTTCATAGCCCTGGTTGAACAGGAGCGGACATTCAATGTCGCCCTGGTTCCTGCAAAAACCGATGAGCTGGTCGTGGAATTCACGGATGAGCAGGTTTCTGCGTGGTATGAAAACCACAACGAAGACTATATGTCTGAAGAACAGGTGATCATCGAGTACGTGGAACTGGATGCGGGGGATATCGATGCCGGTCCACCACCGGATGACGCCATGTTGAGGGAACAATTCGAGGCCCAAAAAGCACGTTTCGTCAGTCCTGAACAACGGCTGGTTTCACATATCCTGCTGGAGGTGTCACCGGATGCCGATGAGGCCGAAATCGAGACCGCCCGGCAAACCGCCGAAGACCTGGCAAAACGTGCCCGTGCAGGCGAAGACTTTGCCCAGCTTGCAAGAGAATACTCGCAGGACCAGGGTTCCGCGGCGGAAGGCGGCGACCTTGGTTGGGTGGAGCCAGGTGTCATGGTGGAAGCATTTGAAACAGCCATGTACGAATTATCACTGGACTCTCCGATTTCCGACCCGGTGCAGACCGCTTATGGCTGGCACGTTATCGATTTACGGGATATCCGTGAAAGCACCGGCATGACTTTTGAAGAGGCCAAGGCGACCCTGGTCAATGAATACCAGGATGATGCGGCAGCGCGGATTTTCCTCGACCGGGCCGACGAGTTGGTTGACCTGGTTTACGAGGACCCGACCACCCTGGAGAGCGCTGCAATGGTGATGGGTTTGCAGGTCCACGAGGCCGGTCCGTTCCCGCGTAGCGGGGGGGAAGGCATTGCCGCTAACCCCGAGGTCATCCAGACTGCGTTTTCCGACCTGGTGCTTTTGCAGGGCTCGGTAAGCGACCCGATCAACCTGGACGAGAACCGCCTGGTAATGATCAAGCTCAAGAAACACCTGCCGGCTGCAATCAAACCCATCGACGAAGTGCGTGACGAAATCGTTGCAACATTACGGGACAACATGGCGCGTGACCTTGCCAGGACCCAGGCAGAGGAACTGCTTGCGACCGCCCTGGACGGCGAGGCCAGCCTTGAAACCCTGGCTGCCGATGCCGGTCTTGATTACAGTAGCCACGAGGCTGTGAAACGCAATACACAGGTACCCGACGCCATGCTGGTGCAGGAAGTGTTTCGTCTGGGCAAGCCGGTGGAAGGGAAACCGGTCGACGCAGTATTGCCGACTTCCGGTGGTTTTGCCGTGGTTGAACTGACCGAGGTCAAGCCGGGCGAATTCAGCGAAGAGAACGCGCAGTTCATGAAACTGCAGGTCGAGCGCGCGGTTGCCAATGGTGTCGCCAGCCAGGAAGCATCGGCCCTGATGCGTCAGCTGAGGACGGCGGCAGACGTCCAGGTATACGAGCAGCGGATCACCAATTAGTGTGAGCAGGCCCTAAAGGCCGGGGACCCATCACCGACCGAATTGGGATCAGGGATCGTCTTTGGACAGTTCCGCCATTCCCAGGATGTTGTAACCGGCATCTACGTAGGTGATTTCACCTGTGATGCCGGCCGCCAGGTCGGAGCACAGGAACGCCGCGGTATTACCGACGTCTTCAATCGTAACGGTGCGGCGCAATGGTGCCGTACCCTGTACGTGCTCGAGCATTTTTCTCAACTGGGAGATACCGGCTGCCGCCAGGGTCTTGATCGGCCCGGCTGAAATCGCGTTGACCCGGTGTCCTTCCGGCCCGAGACTCTGCGCCAGGTAGCGCGTGTTCGCCTCGAGACTGGCCTTGGCCAAACCCATGACGTTGTAACTGGGCATGGACCTGACTGAACCCATGTACGTAAGCGTCAGCAAGGCGCCGTTACGGCCTGACATCATGCTGCGTCCTGCCTTGGCCAACGCCGCGAAGCTGTACGAACTGATGTCGTGGGCGATACGGAAGCCCTCGCGGGTCACGGCGTCTAAATAGTCGCCTACCAATTGCTCACGCGGTGCAAACCCGACGGAGTGTACGAGGATGTCATAGCCGTCCCAGTGTCCGGCCAGTTCGTCGTAGGCGTTTTCGATCTGTTCATCAAATTCGACATCGCAGGGGATGATGATGTCGGATTCACAGGCCTCGGCGACCTGTTCAACACGCGACCTGAGTTTGTCGGTCTGGTAGGTAAATGCCAGTTCAGCACCCTGGCGGTGCATGGCCTCGGCGATACCCCAGGCAATTGATCGTTTACTCGCAACACCGACGATCAGTGCGCGCTTTCCTTGCAGAAATCCCATGAAAAAAGTCTCCCGGCCGATGAATTGATTTGCAATGGCGCAGGTTATCACAAAATTGTGTAGTCATTCCGGGTCGACGTCCCTTGTGTAAGCTTTGATCAGCGCGGTCTGTGATTAAACTGCAAACGCTCAGCAGCCCCGTGCTCGATAAGCTGCTCGCCGTCAAACGCCAGCACACCGTTGACCCAGACCGCTTCAACGCGGCTATTGAAGCGACGGCCTTCGAACGGTGACCAGCCACAGCGTGACAGGACCTTGTCGGCGGTTACCTCGGTGGTGCCCTCCATGTTTACCAGCACCAGGTCGGCGTGGTAGCCCTCACGTATGAATCCACGCTCAACGACGCTGAAGCGCCTGGCCGGGTTGTGTGTCATCCCGCGCACCACGGTATGCAAATCGAGCTTGCCCTGGTGCACCAATTCAAGCGTGGCCACCAGGAAATCCTGCACCAGCGGCAGACCGGCAGGTGCAGTCATGTAATCGTCCGAGGCCTTCTCCTCGACAGTATGCGGGGCGTGGTCGGTGGCGATGATATCAATTCTGCCGTCGCGAATTGCCTGCAGCAGACCCTGCTGGTCTGCCTTGGTCTTGATCGATGGGTTGCACTTGATCCGGTTGCCGTATTTTGTGTACTGCGATTCGTCAAAATGCAGAAAATGTACGCAGGCTTCTGCGGTGATCTGTTTGCCCTCGATCGGCCCGGGCTCGAACAGGTCCATCTCTCGCGCGGTGGTCAGGTGCAGGACATGCAGTTGCGCCCCGTGCTTCCTGGCCAGCGCCACTGCCAGTTCGCTGGAGGCCAGACAGGCTTCCGCGCTGCGGATGCGCGCGTGTTCGGTAACGGGAATTTGCTTGCCGTACTGTGCCATGGCACGTTCGATATTGGCATTGATCATCGGCGTGGATTCGCAGTGTGTTGCGATCGGCACCGGGGATTCGCGAAAGATGGCAGCCAGCGTCGATTCATTATCGACCAGCATATTGCCTGTCGATGCCCCCATGAAAATCTTGACGCCACAGGTGGCGGCCGGGTCGAGCGCCCTGATTTCATCGATGTTGTCGTTGGTGGCGCCAAAGTAAAACCCGTAATTGGCGGCAGAGGTCTGTGACGCACGCGTGTACTTCCACTCCAGCTGTTCGGCGTCGGTGGTGGTTGGATTGGAGTTGGGCATTTCCATGTAGCTGGTAATGCCGCCGGCCACGGCAGCGCGTGACTCGGTATGGAAATTTCCCTTGTGGGTCAGGCCAGGCTCACGGAAATGCACCTGGTCATCAATGATGCCCGGCAACAGGTGATGCCCGTTGGCATCGATGACATCAGCGTCGCCTGGTGCAACGATGTCAGGGGCAATCTTTTCGATCCGTCCACCCTTGAGCAGCACATCGGATTCGGTGATTTCGCCCTCGTTGACCAGTTGCGCGTTCTTGATGATGGTGGTTTGGCTCATGGAATTCACAACATTTGGTTATCAGTCAGCCCTGCAAGGACCACATTGTATCCTCAATGCAAAACCAGGTGCTCACCCGGTATCGATCGAATGGCCGGAGAAAGGTCAATCCAGTCTTTCCACCAGGGCGTGGAACCTGGGATCCTCCCTCAACCCTTCCAGCGTATTGTCGTTCTCAAGCCAGGCCCGGTAGCCGAAGCCATTGTTGATGGCCTCACCCAGCAACTCGATGGCGTGGTCGTTCTCGCCCATCAGGCTGTAGGCACAAGCCACGTTGTAGAGCACAGCCGGTTCGTGGCGATCCGTATCGAGGGCGCGGTCGGCCCAGACCCGGGCCTTTTCATACTCGCCGATCTGTACCAGGCATGAGGCACCCAGGTACATCGCACGTGCATCGTCGGGATGCAGTTCCAGGTGTTTTTCCGCAGCCACATAAGCCCTGAACGCCGCCGCGTTGGCCTCTTCGGTTCGTCCGAGGTCTTTCAGCGCACTGGCCTCGAATGTCGGTGACTGGTAATCCCCGGGGTTGACTGACGAGGCAACAGAAAAGAGTTCCGCTGCCCGTTCGAACTTGCCCTGCGCGTAGCAATCCCGCGCGTAGAAATAATGGGCCTCAAAAAGCTTGGGGTTGAGCTTGATAGCCGCTTCGAACTCTTCCTGCGCCTCGTCGTAACGTTTGCTGATGCTCAGTGCGATGCCGCGCGAGGCGTGCGCTTCGGCTGAGTCGGGATCCAATTCCACCGCGCGGTTACTGGCTTCCTGGGCCTTGCCGGCGTTGGCTGGCGTGGAATCGCCGTACATGTACAGAAACGAGTGTGCGTCGGCGATACCGGCATAAGCCAGCGCATAGCTCGGATCTTCGGCAATGGCCTGGCGGTACAGTTTCACTGCGTGGTGGAAGGCGCGCTTGGTCATGGCATAAAAATACTTGCGTCCGCGCAGGTAGTAGTCATAAGCCTGGGCGTCGGAAGTGGCTACGTATTGAAGCGCCCGCCGGTCGCGTGGCGTCAGGGTTACTTTCAGTGCATCGACGATACTTTGGGAAATATCGTCCTGGATTTCGAAAACGTCCTTCATTTCACGGTCGTAGGTTTCCGACCACAGGTGCGAATCCGTCGCTGTATCGATCAGCTGTGCGGTGATACGCACACGTTTTCCGGCCCGCCGTACGCTGCCTTCCAGCAAGGTGGAGACGCCGAGGTCTTCGGCCACCTTCTTTACGTTGATTTGTTCACCCTTGTAGGCAAATGACGAACTTCTTGATGACACGCGCAACTGGGGCAGACGGGTCAGCAGGTTGAGAATCTCTTCGGCAACGCCGTCCGAGAAATACTCGTTTTCTTCATCACCCGACATGTTGACGAACGGCAGCACGGCAATCGAGCGGTGCTGGTCAGTATCCAGGCTGCGTTTCTGCGTTTGGGCTGTGTCCGGTTTGTCCGAGGATGCTTGCCCCGTGCCGTGTTTTGAAGTCTTGTGCAGCCCGCCGGGCCCGATGTCGAAAGCCCAGGCCAGGGTCACCGCCAGGAAAAACCCCAGTACCACCAGCACCGTCACCAGGGTTACTGTCCAGGCTGGCAGGTTGAGGTTTGGCAGCACCGTGGACGACACCTCGATCACAACCCAGCCGGCGATCGCGTACAACACGATGACACGGATCACGCGCCGCCTGCGCAGCTCGTGCCAGAGGTTGGCCAGGGGATTATTGTCTTGTTCTGTCACGCTGCGTCTCTCCCGGATTCAAGGTTGATTTGCCTGTTCGCAACTAGAGTAAACGGACTACTGACAAGATAAAAGCCTCGCGTCACTGCCCGGCAAATGCAAAACCATGTATTTGATGACGCTTTGCCTGTCAGTGTGCAGGCCGGTGCAGACTTTCTCGCTTAACAAATTCGCGGCAGCGGGTCGTCTTCCAGTTCCTCGAGAATGCGCTCACCACCGAGCTCGGTGTGCAAAATAACCTGTGACAGGCTGGCGTCCATTTCACCAAATATCGCAGCCTGTCCGCCCTTGGGTAGCGCCTGCCATTTCTGCAGGACCTTCTCGGCTATCTCCGGTGCGACAATCGCCACCACGCGGCCTTCGCAGGCCAGGAACATGGGGTCATAGCCAAGCATTTCGCAGACTGACTGTACCGGGTCATTGATCGGGATATCCGCCTGGCGGATGCGCACACCCATACCGGTGGTTTTCAGCAATTCGTGGCAGACTGTCGCCAGTCCTCCACGGGTGGGGTCACGCATGAAATGCACACCGTCGAGGCCGGACAGGGCCCGGGTCAGCGGGAATACGTTTGCCGAATCGGACTGCAAATCGCCACGCAGGCCGAACTGTTCGCGGGCCAGCAGCACCGAGATGCCGTGATCACCGACCGGGCCACTGACCAACAGGACGTCCCCGTCACGAATGTTATCGAGGCCCAGGTCAAAACCCGGGTCACGGGTGCCGATACCGGTCGTCGCCAGGTACAGGCCGCCGCCTTCACCCCGCCTGAGTACCTTGGTATCACCGGCTACAACCTCCACACCTGCTTCCACCGCCGCCTCGCCAAGGCTGCGAATGATGCGATCCAGCTGCGCCACCTCCAGGCCTTCCTCGATGAAGGCATTCAGCGCCAGGTACCTTGGGATGGCGCCGGCAACAGCCAGGTCATTGGCCGTACCGTGCACGGCCAGCGAACCAATATTGCCACCCGGAAACTCCAGGGGCTGGACGGTAAAGCCGTCCGTGGTGTACACGATATCTTTTGACTCCAGCATCAGGCTGGCGGCATCCACCCTGACGTCGAGGCTGTCATTGGCCAGGTGGCGGGCAAAAATCCCGTCGATGAGCTCCCGCATGAAGCGGCCACCGTTACCATGGGCCAGTGAGATATGGGTGTCCTGCATTGTATTGTCATTCATGTGCTGATAATCCCCGGGTAGGCAAACTCGATGATTTGCCCGAAGCTGATTCCGCCGTCGTTGACCGGTACCTGGCGGGGCAGGGTGACCCTGAAACCCCGGGCGCGTAAAAGCGCGCTCGCCTTGTCAGTCAATACACGGTTTTGGAACACGCCGCCCGCTAGCCCGACATGCTTAACACCCGTGTCGTCGCGTAGTTGCAAGGCCTGCTCCAACAGGCTGTGGGCGATGGACAGGTGGAAGCGGGCCGCGCGTTCTGTCACAGACAGCTTATTATCGGCCAGCATCGCGATCAATGCCTGCCAGTCGGCGCAATAAACACCATCGTTTTTGCTCAGTGGCAGCGCTGTCACCGGCAGGTCG
>JAPHTE010000279.1 GCA_026196445.1 Lysobacterales bacterium | reverse complement strand
TGCCGTATCGCCCTGAAGTGCAACCAAAGTGCCGAAGTAGTCTACCGCGCCGGCATCATCTGCGACTAGATTGGCCTGTTGACACCAAGGGTCCGGGCTTCCGGTTTCGACACAGTTTACGACTGCTACATTTCGCACGAATACATAGGCCGAGCCACTGTCAGCAACAACGGGTCCACTGCCAGTATCGTTCTTGTACGCACCGATCAGGGCGGTGTCACCATCCAGGGCAACAGAGCGACCGAAGCCATCCCACTCTGCCGCATCGGCTGCGGTTAATTTGGCCTCCTGGCACCACGGGTCTGGGGTTCCGGTTTCGACACAGTTTGCAGCTGCCAAATTTTGCTCGAATACATATGCCGCACCAACATTGTAAGGCGATACGTTTGCATCAAATTCATGAGCGCCCACTAATGCTCGAATACCAGACAGAGCGACCGAGACCCCAAACCGGTTGTTGGATACTCCATCAGCGGCCAAAAGTTTTGCTTCCTGACACCATGGGTCCGGGGTTCCGGTTTCCGCGCAGTTGACGGCTCCTGTGTTTCTGAAAAAAACGTAGGCTGAGCCCACATCACCGTCGTCTCTCCAAGCCCCAATCAAAGCCAGATCATCCGCCAGGGCGACGGACCAGCCGAAATTATCACCGGATACAGAATCTGCGCCTGTAAGTTTTTGCTGTTGGGACCAGGTGCTCGCGGTACGAGTGAACACATAAGCTGAACCGGCTCCACCAAAATGGGCCCCAATTAGGGCCGTATCACCATCCAACGCGACCGACACACCGAAACTGCTGCCAGTCACTGTTGGGGACGGCAAAAGCTTCCCTTGCAGATTCCAACTTGTCTGAGTCCGAACAAATACATAAGCTGAACCGTCGTTTGTCATTCCGAAGCTGTCGTCCAGGTAAGACCCGATGAGTGCCGTGTCTCCATCGAGCGCAACTGAAAACCCAAAGTCATCGCCAGCCGTGGCGTCACTGTCCACACCTGTCACCTTAGTTTCAGTCGAAAACAGCGGATCAATGGTGACCGGCCAGGCAGCGTCTGCGGTATCTACCTCCAGGATGATCTGCCCATCCGCCAGTTGCATCGTAGCGGGCAGGTTTTGCCCGGTGGCATCATGGGCGATCAGCTTGCTGTAGTTGAAGACCTTGCGTTGATCGCCATCGTAAAAACCCAATGTTTGACCTTCATCCACCCAGTGGGGCTGGACATTTCCATCCAGCGACAGGTTCACCTGCACGGGTTGGTCAGCTTGGTAGTTCTCAGGTTTGTCATTCAGGGTAAATCCCTGTTCCAGGCCGTCGTTCCGGTTGACATACCACTCGCTGATATTGCCGCGGTGGTAGGTGACGCGTCTGCCATCCGTTTGCAGGGTTGCCTGCTGCACCGGCTGAATGGAGTGTGGTTGGCCATAAGCCACCAGTCGCATGGTCAGTTGCCAGGGACTGTCTTGCCGGCGTTCTTTTAGCGTCATGCCCCGGCTGTTGAATTGCATCGAAAACCCATTGCCGTAGTTGGATGCACGGAAGGTTTTTTCCGGTTGATCGTTTTCAACAGCTTCGATCGCATGCCGGGCATCGTGAAAAGCCTGCCACAGGCCTTTGGGCGTCTCTTCCCTGGTGGGAGCGCCGGTCGTGGCGGTTGCTGAAATGGCCATCATCAATGCGAGGATGGCGGTAAGACTGCGGATAAATCTGCTGTTTTGTTTATTCATGGCAAAACCTCTCCGTATCGCGAGACGCGAATGAAACTGGTTTGTGGAATTGAGTTGGCCCGGACGGGCACGGCGGGCACCCGGCGTACTGGTGTTCTTGTTTCTGTTGCCCTACGTGTCACCCTTCTTATGCCCGTATGGCTGAATCGCCGCAAGTGCAGCAACCCGCAAAAAACACTGGTTAACAGAATTATTCTTATTGGAACGAGGGAGTTACAGTCCCTGTGAAGACCCTGGTTGAAAAACGCTTGATATCGGGCCCTGACGTCAATGATCGGGGTTGCCCGAACAGCCTTCTGATTCTATTACAAATGTGGCAGTTTGACCAATTTAGTCATGGTTGAATTTCAGGTAATCGTAAGCGCCGATGATAACAATCTGTCACGTTGGGCCTGGTCTGAATCTTGCTGTTGTTGAGGCATTAAAATGGACCCCGGATCGAGTCCGGGGTGACGTTGCTTGTAGTGTCCGGGGTGACGTTATTTGTAGTGTCCGGGGTGACAGCCTGCGGCGTGCAATGACGCACCAGCCGTCATTCCGGCGGAAGCAGGAATCCATTTGCGCAATTGAATCAAACAATGGATGCCGGATTGTGGTCCGGCATGACGATAATCAGAGGTATTCAGGTCGCTCGACACCCGGCAAAATATCCGGTGCATCAATCGGCTCACCCTTGACCAATTCCAGCGGCACTACGCCGGCCCAGACTTGTGCATCCAGGTCGGTTTTCTTGTCACTTGGCGGTCCGGTTCGGCACTTGGTGGAAAAGGTCTCGATCGGCAGCGATA
Source organism: Lysobacterales bacterium (assembly GCA_026196445.1). GTDB lineage: Bacteria > Pseudomonadota > Gammaproteobacteria > Xanthomonadales > SZUA-36 > SZUA-36. Next base: position 665 of record JAPHTE010000279.1, on the reverse strand, counting down.
CAAGCGTGGTGGCGCTGAGTTCCTGGGGCGTTGATTTCCGCAGGTCCGCGCGGCGTCCGGGCATCAGGTGATCCACCAGCGACTGGATAGATGCGCGCTTTTCGTCGGGATCGGTGATCTCTCTCGCGCTTCCGAACACCATCGTCGAGCGGTAGTTCATCGAGGAGTTGAAGGTCGAGCGCGCGTAAACCAGGCCGTCGAAATGCGTGACTGTCACACAGCACGGCACACCGGATGCCAAGGTCTTCATGACGCGGCTGGCCACCGAGCCGTGGAGCAGAATTTGCCCGTCCAGGCGGGCATAGGCCATCGGGATCACGTAGGGCTGGCCGTCCATTGTAAAGCCGACATGGCAGACCTTTCCGGCGTCGAGCACTTCACAGGCCAGCTCATAGTCGTGGCTGCCGCGATCGGCCTCGCGTCTGAACTTCGTGTCGATATTCTGGGTCATTGTGGACTCCGGGTGAATTACGTATACCAACATGCTACCTTGTCAGAGACTACAAAGTAACTGCGTAAATGGCATTCTCCGGCCGGCTGACACAGGCCGTGAACATAAAGATGGCTGAAGACAGGAAAACAGGTAATACCGACGACGGTAATTGGCACAAGAACGTCTGGAAGGTGGTTTCAGAGATTCCGCCGGGCCACGTGCTGACCTATGG
>JAPHTE010000374.1 GCA_026196445.1 Lysobacterales bacterium | reverse complement strand
TTCCGGGGCCAGGCGTAAAGGCTTTACACTCATAGAGCTCATGATCACCGTTGTAATCGTCGCCATCGGCGTTGTACTGGCGGTGCCTACTTATCAGAACACCGTGCAGAAAAGGCGCTTGACCGACGCCGCCGAGAGCATTGCCGCTTTTCTCGCCCTGGCTCAAGGCGAGGCGATCAAACGTAACGAGACCATTGCGGTATCGTTTGAGCGTGAAAATGACGGTAAAACCTGGTGCCTGGGTGCAATGATCCAGACCGCGGGCACTGATTATTGTGATTGTGAGAGCACGTCGACGGGTGATGACGACTACTGTGATTTCAACCCTGGTGGCGCCGGCGCGCCGCAAATCATTAACCAGGTCGGATTCGAGAGTTTCACGATGAATGGTTCCTGGGAAGGGGGCAGTCCCGACAATGATTTCCAGCTATATTTTGACCCGGTTCGTGGCGTCAAAGTGGACAGCTCCGGCGTAGTTGACGGGAACACGCACCGGGCAAGACTGGTTTCCGATAACTCGAAATATTCACTCCAGGTTGAAATTTCCGTGACCGGAAGGATTCTCGTATGCAATCCGGTTTCGGACAAGAAGGTGCCGGGCTTCAAGAATTGCGCAGCCCTTCCTGCACCGCCACCAGCGCTACCTATCTAAAGGACCGGGTTGCTAACCATGACTACGATTTCAAAGAAACAGATTAAAAGCAGCAAACGGCAGCAGGGCATGACCCTGATCGAACTGCTTGTGGCCGGTGTCATCAGCCTGATCGCGGCCTCCGGCATGGTCATTGTCATGGCCAATACCCTGGGCACCGGCTCCAAGACCATCCAGATGGCTAAAGTCACCCAGGAGATGCGCACCGCCATGCAGATCATGTCACGTGAATTACGCAGGGCCAATTACCACTCGACATACATGTCGTGCTTCCGGGACGTGGATTGCCTGGCTACCTTGGGTATTTCAACCCAGGTGGGCGAAATCAATATCACGGACAATGGCGACAGCGATTGCTTCTGGTTCTGGTATGACCGGCCCCAGACGGGCACCGCGATCGCAGTGACCTCGGAGCCGGTCGCGGCGTTCCGGCGCACGGTCGTGAGCGGCGTGGGCAGGATCCAGATGACGACGACGCGCACTGCCGCGCCGGGCTGTAACGCGAACGCGGACTGGGTGGACATCACCGACCCGGAACTCATCGACGTGCTGACCTTCAACGTTAATGATACCGGGTCATTTGTCGAAACGATCAATGCTGGTGGAGATACCCAGAGCGTCGAGCGAATCGGCTTGACCATCACCGCGCGATTGACCCCCGACCCATCGTTGCCGGCGTGGCTGCAGGGCAATACCAATGCCAACCGGGAACTGCGTGAATTCGTGACGGTACGTAACCACACATATAACTGATTCAGGGTAAACGATAATGTATTTGAAACAGAATGACATATTTGACAAGCGCTGGGCAGCCGGCCAGGGTGAGCGCGGCGGCCTGACGATTTTTACGGCCGTACTGGTGCTGATCCTTATGACCTTGCTGCTGGTTTACGCGACCCGAGTCAGCCTGTTTGAGACCCGGGTGTCCGGTAACGAGATGCGCCAGAAGGAAGCCTTCCACATCGCTGAAGCGGCGCTTGACCAAAGCGTGATGTATTTGCTGCAAAATGCATCCCGGGTTCTTTCAAGCCGTGTCGATGCGTTTCCCGACGGAAGTGGTACAACAACTTATGATGGCTGGTTTGCGACGGGCGCAACCCGCTGGCTGCCATGCCCTGCGCCGGCAGCAGCGACACACCCCTGTGGCGGCGACGTAGCAGCGGTTACCGGGTCGTATTTTTACGACACGGATGGCGATGGCACCACGCGTGAATCCCTGCCGATAGTCACCACGGATTTCCCGGCGGGTGCTACCGCCAGGATGAGCGCCCTGCTGTGTTTTGTCGATCCGGCGAACCCAACAGCTGCATGTGATACAACCGTTCCATCAACACCGGGAGAGGAGCGGGATTCCACGCTGGTACTGACACTGCTGGCCTACGGCTATTCGGATTGCACCGATGTTACCAACGTGGGCAGCTGCACGGGTGAGGCCACCGTGGCTTATCCCATCTCCAATTTCAAGAAACTGGCCGGCTCCCCCGCAGTGCCACTGGTGACCAAGTCGACATTCCCTCCCCAGGGGACCGGCGAGGTGGTGGCGAACCCCAACGGCGGCGGCCTGGGCGTGCCGCTGTCAGCCTGGATCAACGAAAACCCTACATGCCCACCGGCTACGCCCATTACCAGTTCCGGCACCTGGCAGACCTGCGAGATGCAGGAGTGGTACCACGTCGAGGAATATCCGGATGGCGTGACCTGCACCGACAATAATTGCCTGTGCGGGCCCGGCGGCAATGATTCGGATTATTTCTTGAGCTGGAAAACGTCGACGGAGACCAATATCGGCATAGACATAATTACTGACCCCGCGTTCCCTTGCGACCTGTTCGAGTTTTACTTCAAGGTGCCGCGTGCGCTTTACACAACGATCAAGAACCAGGCGCTGATTTTAAGTGATTGCACGAGCCTGGGCTCCAACAGTTCTGGTTTGATCTGGATCAGCGGCAGCGAGTGCAGGATCAACGGCAATACATCAGTGGGCTCCCCGGACAACCCCGTCATCCTGATATCAGCCGCCTCTCACACTTTCATTGGCGGCGGGGCGAATATATACGGCGTGTTGTACATATTTGACGGGGAAGACAGCGCCGCTGACCTGGAAGTCCTGGCGGGGGCGACCGTCTACGGCGCCGTCATCAATGACGCGACGTTGTCAAAATACCAGGGTACTTTCCAGATCGTCTACGCGGACGGTGTCCTGACCAGCGCCACGGGTATCGCCGGGCTGGGATCGGTCAACGGTGGCTGGCGCGATTTTGGCCTGCCGGACATTGGCTGGTAAGGAGATACGGAAATGAGAGCACATATGAAAAACAGGTTTAATGACGGTTTCAGTATCCTCGAGGTCATGATCGGAATATTTATCTTCGTGGTTGGCCTGCTGGCCCTGTCGTCACTGCAGGGCGCACTGACCCGTGCGATGGCGGACGCCAAGGTGCGCACCACCGCGGCCAATATTGCGGAACGCCACATTGAAGAATCGCGCGGATTCAGAGAACTGATGTCTGACACCGCCGTGCCGCCGACCTATTTCGCTTACAACGATATCGTCAGCGGCGTTACGACCGAGGTTGTCAACGGCATTACCTACACGATCGACCAGGACGTAACAGATCATTACTACCAGCTTTCCGGGGATACCTTTACCACCACGGCTCCAACGGGCGCTGTTGCATCCACGTTCAAGCAGGTCGAGATTACCGTATCCTGGGGGGCCGCCCAGGCATTCCGCGCCGACGAGGGTACGGACATCACGGCCGCCGACCTCGGCAGTGGCGAAGTCGTACTGACGGCCTCTATTCCCGCGTTGGTCACCAGCGCTTCGGCGCGGGTGGTGGATGAAACGGAAGGCGATACCGGGGCGCCGCCGATCAGCTACACCCCGGGTTTGAACCCCGACATCATCTCGCTGTCGCTGGGTGACAACAAGTTCAAGGAATCATTGCTGCCTGAGCCCGAGGTCACGGTTGCCGATGAACTGGTGGAAACACGTTTTGACGTTATCACCTATTCGCAGACAGACAGCGGTTCCACCTTTCTGCGCCGGGAGGAGTTCGCATCGGTGGCCTGTGAATGTAAGCTGAAGGCCCCGGATGCCGATGAACCGGGCCATCGCCCGGTGGTCTGGGCTGGCGACGAATACGTCCGCGGCCAGCACGCCACGAAGGCCTATGGCGTGTCGAACAATCAGCAGCAATCCTATCTGTGTGATACCTGCTGCCGCGACCATCACGATGGCGGCACTTCAGCCGATGCCGCTGTGCCCGACCACGCCGATACTGCGGTCAACGTCTACAACCCGTTCAGGCCGAGTACCGAATACATCACGACCGGCACCTTCAAGGGT
>JAPHTE010000144.1 GCA_026196445.1 Lysobacterales bacterium | reverse complement strand
TCGATAAAGTCGCCCTTGGTAAACGGCCGGAACAGGGCCAGCATGACACCCGAGGCAAAATTTGAAAGGGAGTCTTTCAGCGCCAGGCCAATCGCCAGGCCGGCAGCGCCGATAATGGCTAAGAAAGAGGTGGCTGGTATACCCAGCTGATCAAATGCCGCCACCACGGCGACGACGAGTACCAGCGTATAAACAATATTGCCTAGAAAATCGACCAGGACCTCGTCGATTCCACGCTTTCGAAGCAGTTTTTCAAGCGTGTGCTGAATGATTCGGGCAATCCACTTACCTACAAAAAATATAACCGCGGCGATGACCAGGTTGAGGCCCCAGTTAATCAGCATATCAATGAAATCAGGGTCGGTGAAAAAGGCTTTAATTTCTTGCATCGCTCTACTCTCTATATCAAATGTTCATTAATACTGATTCAGGCAACATCGTGTTCTGATTCCAGGGCCTGTTCCATGCGGTCCGCCATCGGCGCCACGTGCATGATGACGTACTCCAGCTCTTCTGCGCTCAGGGAATGGTATGGCAGGTTGTCGCACATCTTGATGTAAGCCGTGCCGTCCAGGTCACCCACGGCGAGATAGCCGACCCGCTGGATCAGGTTGATACGCAGGCACTTTTCGGCGTCAAAGTCTTCCAGCGGGCAAACCAGGGTTTCCACCCGGAGGTAGCGCCGGTTATCAACCGCTTTCAGCTCGGCCAGGTAAATGGCCTGCTTCCTGTCGCTGCCCTCTATCTCGCAATCAAAGCCCAGTTGGAAGGGTTCATCGATGAAAAGCGTGTGCTTTTCGAGGATGTGCTGCCTGACTTCGGCAAAAGTCTCCATTGGTTCTCCTCTATTTTGGCGCCAGCCTGACAGCGCCATCCAGGCGGATGGTCTCGCCGTTGATGTAACCATTCTGCATGATATGCAGGACCAATTCAGCAAATTCCTCCGGCTTGCCCAGGCGGCTGGGGAACGGGATCGAAGCCGCCAGAGATTCCTGCACGTGTTCCGGCATGCCGTCGACCATCGGTGTCCAGAATATCCCGGGCGCCACGGTATTGACACGCACACCGATGCGAGCAAATTCACGTGCGATGGGTAAAGTCATGCCGACAATACCGCCCTTTGAGGCCGAGTAGGCGGCTTGGCCAATCTGGCCGTCGAAGGCGGCCACCGAAGCCGTGCTGACGATGACACCGCGGTCGCCGTCGGGACCGGGCTCGTTCGATTCCATCGCGGCACCGGCAGCCTTGCAGATATTGAAACTGCCGACCAGGTTGACCTGGATCACCCTGGAAAAGAAATCCAGTGGCATGGGCGCTTCGCGGCCCAGGACACGTGCGGCGCCGATGATACCCGCGCAATTGACCGCCGCGTTGACGGAACCCATGCGCTTCACCGCGGCATTCACGGCATCCTGCACTTCCTGCTCCGAGGAAACGTCGGTGCGGATGTAACTGGCCGCGTCACCCAGCTCGGCCAGGACCGATGTCGCGGCTTCATCGTTGATGTCGAGCAATACGACCTGTCCGCCGAGTGCGACGACCTTGCGCGCCACCGCCAGGCCAAGACCGGAAACACCGCCTGTGATCAGGGCTTTGATTTCATTCGCTTTCATCTTGCATTGTCTCCTATGGTAGTTCGATCGCCAGTGCAGTCGCTTCGCCGCCACCGATACACAATGCAGCCACGCCTTTCTTCAGACCGCGTTGCTGCAATGCATTGAGCAGGGTGACCACGATACGCGCACCCGAAGCACCAATCGGATGCCCGAGCGCACAGGCCCCGCCGTTGACGTTCATTTTTGCGTGATCGATATTCAATTCGTGCATGGCGGCCATCGTGACGGTTGCAAATGCCTCGTTGACCTCGAACAGGTCCACTTCATCCAGGCTCCAGCCCGCCTTTTCCAGCACCCGCTCGATGGCGCCGATGGGTGCAGTGGTAAACCACTCGGGATCCTGCGAGAAAGTGGAATGGGCGACGATGGTTGCCAGCGGCGTGATACCCCGCTCGGCGGCATTTTCCGCTGACATCAGTACCGTAGCAGCGGCGCCGTCAGAGATTTTTGATGAAGAGGCGGCGGTCACCGTGCCGTCTTTCTTGAACGCGGCGCGCAACTGCGGGATCTTATCCACCTTGCAGGACGGTGGCTCCTGGTCTTCGCTGACCACGGTTTCACCACGGCGCGATTTCACCGTCACCGGCGTGATCTCGTGCGGGAACTCACTTTTCATGGCTCGCTGGGCGCGCGTGATCGACGCGATGGCAAATTCGTCCTGCTGTTCGCGGGTGAAATCGAATTTTTCCGCGCAACGTTCGCCGAACACACCCATCATCAGGCCGTCGTCCGGGTTTTGCAGGCCGTCGAAAAACATGTGGTCCAGCACCTGGCCGTGGCCCATGCGGTAACCACCACGGGCTTTTGGTAACAGGTAAGGCGCGAGCGTCATGCTTTCCATGCCGCCGGCCACGACGATATTCGACGATCCAACCAGTATCTGGTCGTGACCGATCTGCATCGTTTTCATGGCTGAACCGCAGGCCTTGTTCACCGTGACGGCCCCGGCCGAGGTCGGGATGCCCGCCTTGCGGCTGGCCATGCGCGCGGGCGCCTGTCCGATTCCGGCCGGCAATACGCAACCCATCAAAACGTCATCGACGGCGTCGGGCTCCAGGCCGGCTTGTTGCAAAGCGCCACGAATGGCGGCGGCGCCCAGTTCGTCTGCTGGAACGGTGGCGAATTGGCCCTGGAAAGAGCCAATGGGCGTGCGCTTGGCGCCAACGATTACGACTTTACTGTTCACTGTTATTGCTCCGTTGTTATGTCTGCGTTGTTTGAAGGAGGCCGCGCTGTTGCCATCTTGCAAGCTGGCGTGGCATG
>JAPHTE010000501.1 GCA_026196445.1 Lysobacterales bacterium | reverse complement strand
TCGAACCCCCGCTGGCGGAGTCAGAGTCCGCAGTCCTACCACTAGACGATCCCCCAGTGGTCAAGTCATTTTAACACTTCAGCGCCCGATCAATCCGCAACGGTGAGTTGCGGATGAAGACCGCCAGATTAACGCTTGGAGTACTGGGTAGCTTTCCGTGCCTTGTGCAGGCCGACTTTCTTGCGCTCGACTTCGCGTGCGTCACGGGTCACGTAACCCGCCTTGCGCAGCGGACCGCGTAGTTCGCCATCGTATTCCATCAACGCCCTGGTCAGGCCCAGGCGAATCGCACCGGCCTGGCCGGTGATGCCGCCGCCTTCGACGGTGGCATTGATGTCGAACATGTCAGTCATTTCCAGCTTCTCGAGCGGCTGGCGTACGACCATGCAGGCCGTTTCACGGCCGAAAAATTCATCCAGTGGACGGTTGTTGACGGTGATCTCGCCTTTACCGCGGCTGATGTAAACCCGTGCCTTGGATGACTTGCGCCGGCCGGTTCCGTAATACTGTTCAGTAGCCATAAATCTCGTATCCGTTATGTGACGACTTACAGCTCTAGCTGAGTCGGTTGCTGGGCCTGGTGCGGATGTTCCGGACCTGCATAGACGTGCAGCTTGCGATACATCGCACGTCCCAAGGGGGTCCGGGGCAACATGCCTTTAACTGCGTACTGGATGGCGCGCTCGGGGTGCTTGTCCAGCATCTTGCCCAGGTTGATTGATTTCAGGTTGCCGATGTAACCGGTGTAACGGTGATACATCTTGTCTTCCAGCTTGTTGCCGGTCACCTTGATCTTCTCCGCATTGATCACGACCATGTGATCGCCCGTGTCCATGTTGGGGGTGAACTCGGGCTTATGCTTGCCGCGCAGACGGTGCGCCAACTCGGTGGCCAGTCTGCCCAGTGTTTTGTCAGTCGCATCGACCACGCACCATTCGCGTTTGATCGTTGCAGGTGTTGCTGTAAAAGTCTTCATTATTACCGTTCTCTGCAAATTACCCGGGATGCCGGGTGAAGGGCGGGAATTTTACTGGCAATATGCCCCGGTTTCAACCTCCCAACCGCTTATTTTACCAGTTTTTTTAGGGACAGCCCGCATATTGTGCCAATAGCCCGGTCCAGACCGCTGGTACGATTTGCGCGCTTAAATTAAAAGCCGCTCAACAACGCGGCCACCAACCAGGTGCTGGTCGATGATTTCGTCGATGTCAACTTCATCGACATAGGTGTACCAGGTACCCTCCGGGTACACCACCAGGGTGGGTCCCAACTCGCAACGGTCAAGACAACCGGAAGTATTGATCCGCACCTTGCCCGCACCGGCGAGACCCAGTTCCTTGACCCTCGCCTTGGCGTACTCGCGCATGGCTGCCGAACCACATTGGTTGCAGGACGGACGCTCCGCGTCCGCCCCGCGGTCATTGGTACAAAAAAACACGTGTTGCTGGTAATACTGGGGCATGACTTGCCGGTTCCTGGCTAAACCAGGCTCGCTCAGAAGTTGTAAACCAGGTTGACCGTCGTGATCGTGTCGGTGTTCTCGCTGTCACCCGGTGGTAGCTTGGAGTTGTTACGCACCTCGAAGCCAATGCTCACGGCAAACTTGTCATTCATGGCGATCTTGGCGGCCGTGTTGAACTGGGTAAAAGTATTATCGGAACCCGTTTCAACCAGCAGGCGGTTGGTCCACATGGTGGATTCCAGGACCTGCCAGGAATCATCCAGCAAGAACCTCAGGATCGGCTCGCTGCTGGACTTGCCGGTTTCCCGCTCTTCCAGTTTGCGATAACCGGCGCCGATTTCACCCTTGAGCTCGTGCTTCTCGCTCTTCATCAACTGGTGGCCGTAACCGGCAGTGACTGACATTTGCGGATCGTATGAGCCAAACTTGTCAGAGTCCCAACGGAGTGATCCGAACACGTAGCTGGCATCGCTGAGCTTGCGGTCACTCTGGGCTTCGAACGTGTAACGCTCGTTGTCCTTGTTGCCGTCCTCGGAAGTCATCAACGCCGTTCCCGAGAAACGGTGACGCCAGGTTTCGGTTGTCTTGATGAACTCCAGCTTCATGTTTACCGCGATCGAATCGGTGTTGCCGGTGGTGCTGACAAAACCGAACTCACCCTTACCTTCCCAGCCGTATTTTGCGGCTTCTTCATCCTGTGCAAATGCACCAGCAGCGACCAATAACAAGCTGCCCGCCAACAGAATTTTTACCAGTTCACGCATTCCTCGTCCTCCGAGCGTTTAATTAAGTGCGCGGATTATATAGGTATTGCAGCAGAAAACCCACCCGCCTTCGGTTTATAATTGCAGGATCATTTTTTGTTCACAGGTTCATGCACATGTCACGCACTTTTACACCCCTTGACCGCGTCATCATTGAAATCGACAACGCGCTACGCACGGCCACCGGGATATCGAATGAAGCCAGCCGTGAGAGCCCGGCCGCGTCGGTACCGGAAATCGTCATGGAAGAAGAACAACGCAAACACGCCGCCGGGCTGATGCGTATCAACCACGCCGGCGAGGTTTGCGCGCAGGCCCTGTACGCTGGCCAGGCGATCACCGCGCGTAACCCGGAGGTGCAGGTGGAAATGCAAAAGGCCGCGGCTGAGGAAATCGACCACCTGGGCTGGTGCAAGGAACGCCTCGAGGAACTGGATTCCAGGCCCAGCCTGCTGGACCCGTTCTGGTACGCCGGCTCCTTTGCC
>JAPHTE010000337.1 GCA_026196445.1 Lysobacterales bacterium | reverse complement strand
TTATTGTATTCTTTGATGATATGGGGGTTGTCGGATTTGAGGAAGCGCACCAGGTTCTTTTTCAGGTGTTTCACGCCTTTTACGGCTTCAACAACGTGTTGTCCTGCCCCACGCAGGGCATTCATCTCTTCTTTCAGCACACCCTTGGCGTAGCCACCCCGGGTATTGATGATGAATTCGATGATGGCACCGTACAGGGCCTTGATCTTGCGTTCATAGATGTCGTCGATGTCCTTCTCGATAACATCGGTGGATTTCCTGATAATGGCTTTGGGTTTTATTTCGCCATGAAATACCTGGCGGTGGATGCTCAGGCCGCTCGTAATCACGTCAACGGAAATATCGTACAGGCGCACGGTTTCATTCCTGACAGCTTCGACGGCAGCGTCCGGAACGTCCATGGTCGTGGCGTTGAGGTACATGGGGCGCTCGATGTCCGGCTCTTCCATGGGCAAGAACCTTTTCAACAGTTTTACCAGCGTCCCCATCAGCGGTAGCATCACAATGATACCGATAATGTTGAACAGGCTGTGAAACACAGCCAGCTGCAGAGTGTAATTGTCAGCCGCGATACCCAAACGGGCACTGATCCAGCTAACGACTGTTATCAGCTGGTAGATTGCCAGTATCGCAATCAGACCGGTGGCGACATTGAAAGCCAGGTGCGCACCGGCGAGACGTTTGCCGTTAACGCCGGCACTCAGCGCACCGATAATTGCGGTAATGGTCGTTCCGATGTTAGACCCAATGGCCACTGCGAGTGCATTTTCATAACTGACGTGGTGGGCGGCCAGTGCGGTCAGGATCAGTACCAGGGTTGCGTGGCTTGATTGCATGACAATGGTGGCCAGGATTCCGATTCCGGCGAATGTAATAACACCTGGATATCCGGTCATGGCATATTTCGCCAGGTCAATGCCCTGTCCAAAGGAATCGAATCCCTCCTTCATGTAGTGGATGCCCAGGAACAGAAAGCCAAGCCCGGCCAGGATGTAACCGCTTCCCCTGAGGTGTTTGGCCTTCTGAAACATCAGGATAACGCCGAAAACCAGCATGGGCATGGCAAACGTGGACAGGTTGACCTTAAGGCCAAAACCGGCCACCAGCCAGGCGCCGGTCGTGGTTCCCAGGTTGGCTCCAAAAATGATGCCGATGGCGGAGGTCAGCTCCAGCAGACCCGCGCTTAGAAAAGATATGGTAATCACCGAGACCAGAGAGCTCGATTGCATGATCGAGGTCGTCAAGATGCCGAAAGCCATGCTCCTGGGTATATTGCTGGTGGTTTTCCTGAGTATTTTCTCCAGCGTGCCGCCGGTGAAGGTCTTGAAACCCTCCTCGAGTGAAATCATGCCAAACAGGAACACCGCGACGCCGGCGGTTATGGCCTTGAACTCCTCACTCACCCAGAAACCGTACGCCAGGAAAATAAAAATGATGGGTAGCAGGAGTTTACGCAGCATTGTAAGCAAGCATGATGGTCAAGGTCAGTTGGTTAGTCAAACGCATAAATACAGTGCGTCAGAGTCCCGGACAATGTGGAGCCACGTACTCGCTATTGCCACTCGATCAGGCTGAGCGGGTCTTCTGTCTCGGCCAGGTTCATTTTAATGACCCGGTTGTCAGTGCCAACCATGATAAACCGCGGTATGCCGGCGGTCGCAAACTGCTTGTAAATGCCACGGTCCGGGTCGGCGGCCAGCGGTGTTTCAATGCCGTTCTCGTCACGCCAGGCGATTACCGTTTCGTCGCTCTCCTCGCGGGCAATGGCAATGACAACAATGGCGTCATCGTTCAACAGTTCCGAAGCGTTTAGAGCTTTCAATGCGCGGTTGGAATCTTTGCACCAGGTTGCGAACAGGATCACGAGCTTGCGTTTATCCGGATCCGCCAGGTCGACGGTCTTGCCGTTAACATCGATGACCGATTCGATGGGCAGCACATCGCCGGGAACAATGAAATCTTCGAACTCGGGTTGCGCTGATTCCGCAGCCTTGTCACCCGGGTTGACGCCGCCGTTGGTCTGGCAGGCGGCGACCACAGTTGCCAGGGCAAAAACCAGCGCCAGTCGCGCAAGCGGTCTTTTGGTCAGGATGTTCATCGAGGTGCCTCCCGTGTTTGTGCTTTTTTTCGCGAGACTGCAATCGCAGCGGAATAGAGGTAGTTTACTCTGGCTGTAAATTATTCCCACCGGATTTTACCCTCGAGGGCCAAAGCCGGCGGCAAAATCAGATATAGTTAGGCTCCAGTTGGGGCCCCCGCAAGCAAACACGGACGCCCGGTCAATAGGGTCCTTTCCGCAATACATTGAAGAAGACGAATCTTATGAAAATTTTCAGAATGGCTCTGGCCCTGTGCCTCGTTTCACCGTTGTTGGCGTCCGCCGGGCAGGACAAGGTCTACAAGGTCGCCGTGCTCGAGTACATGCAGGAAACCTGCACCTTCTGCCCCGGCGGTGATGCGGAAATTGCGGATCGCACCCGGCGTGTGCCTTTTATCGCGGGTGAGGATCTGGTCAAGCGGACAGGTGGTTTTGTTGGCGGGTTCATGCACACCGCGGCCCAGTTTGCTGATATGCAGGTCATAGGCCTCGACTCCCCGGACGATGTTTTTGGCGGCTCATCGAGGAGCTGGGAAACCAGGGAAAGTTTTGAGCATTTTATGAAAATCATCCTTGACGACCTCAAGGCACAGTTGCCGGTGCAGGGTTTTTACCTGTCTCTGCACGGGGCCATGGCGGTCAGGGACGTGCCACGTCCGGAGGCGGAAATTGCCAGGCGTGTGCGCGCCCTCGTCGGCCCTGACGTGCCGATCGCCGGCTCGTTCGACCTGCATGGCAACGAGGACGGACAATTCCTGGAGTACGCCAACGCCGCGTTTGTCACCAAGCGCTACCCGCATTACGACGCCGCGCTCCAGGGCAGCCGTTCTGCGACCTTCCTGTACCGCTCAATGAAGGGGTTATACAAGTCCACCACGGCGACACGTAAACCGCCCATCATTACCGCCACGGTGTTGCAATGGACCGGCCAGGCACCCTCGATGATGATCATGGAACGGGCGCGGCGCTGGGAGGCGCGGGAAACAGATGCGTTTGTCAGCGTGTTTTACGGCTTCCCGTGGTCGGACGTGCCTGACGTGGGTACCACGGTACACGTGATGACCAACAATGACCCCGAACTGGCCAATACCATTGCCGACGACATGGCGGAATTCATCTGGCGCGTGCGCGAGAACTTCGCCGGCGGCAGCTTCCCGATGCCGGATGAAGCGGTTGCACAAACCATTGGTGCCATTGAAAAAGGCGCGGTGCCGGTGGTGTTGGCCGACTACTCCGACCGCCCCGGCGACGCGACCTGGATTTTGCAAGAGTTGATGGCAAAGGACGTGGGCAAGGTGATGTACGCTGCGTTGCGTGACGAGAAAGCCCTGGCAGCCTTGAAAACCGCGGGCGCCGCACCCGGTGACGACTTCGATATGAAAGTCGGCGGATACACCGGCGAGCAGGCGGGCAGACCGGTGCGCGTGAAAGGCAAGGTCAGGCACTTCGGTGAAGGCTGGGGTTATGATGAAATCGCGATCATCGAGTTCGGCAAGGGCAGCCTGCTGTTTATCGTTCCGACCTACACCCAGATCAGGACGCTGGAGCCGTTGCGGATCGCCGGTATCAACCCCGACGATTACGACGTGTTCGTGGTCAAATCCCGGGTCCACTTCAGGCGCGGTTTCGACGAGACCGGATATGCCAAAACCATCATTATTGTGGACGCGCCGGGGCCGTGGTTTGGCACCACGCGCCTGGACGCGCTGGATTACCAGCACGCGCCGATAGACAAGCTTTACCCGTTCAACAAGTAATATTTTCTAATGCAAACCTGCCTGCAGACAGGTTTAATCCGGCGCACGTACTGTTCGCCCGGCTAACAGCATTGTTGCGCCGGGTTGACCCACTTGTGAACCGCGGCCGGCATTCGTTATTGAATAGCAGGAAATATCGCCTATGCTTAGAAAATACGCCGCTGTACAGTCAGTGCCAATAAAAAGTTAAGGGGAATGTCGATGGAATCGCACCTGCACGCCTGGTTAAGCCTGCTGTTACGCTGGACGCACGTCATCGCCGGCGTGGCGTGGATAGGCACTTCTTTTTATTTCAGCTGGCTGGAAAACCGCCTGCGGCGACTTGGTCAGCACCACGACATCTCGGATAACCTGAAGGACGTACAGGGTGGCGGTTTCAATTACCTGCGCAGCCTTGCCATAGCGCCAGAGGCGTTGCCGTCGCAACTCGATTGGTTTAAACGGGCCGCATATACCACCTGGATTTCCGGCGCCCTGATACTGATCGTGATCTATTACGCTCAGGCCGGCACATTCATGGTGGATACGGGCGTCGCTGACATTCCTGCACGTCTGGCCGTGACTTCGGGTTTGAGTACACTCGTGCTTAGTTGGTTGTTTTATGACCTGCTTTGCCGTTCACCGCTCGCGCGCAACGAATTACTGCTGGGGGCGTTTATATTCGGTTGGTTCGGCGTGGTGACATGGGTACTGACCCAAATGCTCAACGGGCATGCCGCCTACGTCAACGTCGGCGCCGCAGTCGGGACGATCATGGTCGCCAACGTATTCCACATGATTTCCCCGGCGCAGAAGGACCTGGTG
>JAPHTE010000391.1 GCA_026196445.1 Lysobacterales bacterium | reverse complement strand
GCGGACAACGAGTTGCTCGAAGAACGCACCATGGCGCTGGCGTCCTGGTGCAGCGGGTTTTTAGCCGGTCTCGGCAGCAGCGGTAAGGATTTGACGCAAGCGTTGTCCGAAGAAGCGAACGAGGCCTTGCGTGATTTTCACGAGATTTCAAAAGCCGTGGTGGCAGACACCAGAGAAACCGAAGAAGAGGAAACTGCATTCGTGGAGCTCGTGGAGTACCTGCGGGTCGCCGTGCTGATGATCCAGGAAGACATGCGTGCCCCCGATGCACAGGACCAGGTCCACTAGACGCTCTCAACGATACAGACAACTATCATGATCAAACAAAAAGAATATGCAAAACGCCGCCAGCAGCTGATGGAATTCGCAGGCGCGGGCTCCGTCATCATCGTGCGCGCGGCAAGCGAAAAGATTCGCAACCGGGATGCGGCTTATCCGTACCGCCAGGACAGCGATTTCCTGTACCTGAGTGGATTTTCCGAGCCGGAAGCGATAATGGTGTTGGTGCCGGAAGACAAGGGTGGCCAGTCGATCCTCTTTTGCCGCGAACGGGACAAACTCCGGGAAATGTGGGACGGTGAGCGCGCCGGTACCGAGGGCGCGGTCGCAGAATATGGTTTTGACGAGGCCTTCCCGATCACGGAAATGAAACAACGCCTGCCGGATTTACTGCATGGTTGTGAAAGGGTTTATTACGATCTCGGCAAGGCACCGGATTTCGACCAGCTACTGATCGGCTGGCTGAATGATTTCCGGGCCAAGTCGCGTAAAAAGTTTTCGGCGCCCGATGAGATCATCGCATTGGACCACAGCCTGCATGAAATGCGCCTGTTCAAGAGCCGCACCGAGATCACCGCCATGCGCAAGTCAGCGCGGGTCGCCGAAGCCGCTCACCGGCGTGCCATGCAGGTCTGCAAGCCGGGTATGAACGAGGCGGAAATCCACGCCGAGTTGCTGCACACCTTTATCAGCAACCAGTGCGAAGCGTCCTATATGCCCATCGTCGGTGGTGGCGCCAACGCCTGCGTGCTTCATTACATCAGCAATTGTGACCCGCTTAATGATGGCGAACTGCTGCTGATCGATGCGGGCGCGGAGTATGACGGCTACGCTTCGGACATCACGCGCACGTTCCCGATCAACGGAAAATTCAGCGGGCCGCAAAAGGACCTGTACGAAATCGTACTGGCGGCGCAGTTGAAGGCCATCGGCGAGGTGCGCGAGGGCAACGCCTGGGAGCACGTGCACGAGACTGCGGTCCGGGTCGCCACCGAGGGCATGATCGAGCTGGGGATCATCAGGACCAGCCTCGAGGAGGCGCTCGAGGAGGAGCATTTCAAGGATTATTACGTGCACAATACCGGTCACTGGCTGGGCCTGGACGTGCACGATGTTGGCGAATACGAAGTGGATGGGCATTCGCGTGTGCTGGAACGCGGCATGGTGCTGACCGTCGAGCCTGGCATTTATATTCCGCCCAAGGCGATGTCGGTGGATGAAACCTGGCGTGGCATGGGTATCCGTATCGAGGACAACGTGGTTGTGACCAGGGACGACGCCGAGGTATTGAGCACCGGCATCTGCAAGACCATCGATGAGATCGAGGCGCTGATGGCGTCATGAGTACGGGCGCAGCACAACGTAGTTGTGACATCGCGATTGTCGGTGGCGGCCTGGCCGGGGCCAGCCTGGCATTGGCACTGGCGCCGTTGGGATATGACGTCCGCATCATCGAGGCGGTTGCCTACCAGGCGGCCGCGCAACCCAGCTACGACGACCGCACCCTGGCGTTGAGCCACAGCACCTGCCGCATCCTCCAGGCCATCGGTCTGTGGGATTCGCTGGCAGAGGACGCGACCCCGATAAGAAAAATTTACATCAGCGAACTGGACCGCCCGGGCCGCGTGTTGCTGGATCCGGCCGAGATGGGCCTCAGCGAGTTTGGCCACGTGGTGGAAGCACGGCGCTTCGGTGTCGCGGTGCAAAAGCAAATTGCGCAATCCGGAAATATCGAGCTTATCGCCCCGGCGCGGGTGGTGGACCTGCAAACGCGCCATGAGACGGCGACGGTGCGGCTCGAATCGCAAAACGGTGATGAACACCTGCAGGCGCGCTTACTGGTCGCGGCCGACGGCGCCAAGTCCTTCATCCGTGAGCACCTGGAGATCCCCACCGAGCATCGCGACTACCGGCAAACCGCCGTGATTTGTAATATCACACCTGAATTGCCGCATGACGGCCGGGCCTTCGAACGCCTGACACCGACCGGCCCGTTTGCCATATTGCCGCATACCGGTCAGCGTTGCGGGCTGGTCTGGACAGTGGCGACCGAGACGGCCGATGAATTGCTG
>JAPHTE010000431.1 GCA_026196445.1 Lysobacterales bacterium | reverse complement strand
GACGAACAGGTCCGGGCCCTTGATGATGGCGATGTCCTCATGGCCCAGCCCGATCAGGTGGCTGGTGATGTCGTGGCCTGCTGCACAGTTGTCAATGGTCACCCTCAGCTTGATGCCACGCTGTGGGGTGCCCGCGATACGGACACAGGGGATACCCTGGGCATTGATGGCATCCAGCACTGCCTGGTTGAAACAAATCGGTGGTGGCAGGATAATTCCGTCCACGCGCGAGGCATCAATCAGTTGCGTGACTTCTTCCGCATCCAGGTCGGTGCCAGGTTTTTCACCCTCGAATTCTCCGACACCTTCGATCGAGAGGTGGTAACCGATGTTCCGGCAGGCGTTCATCATGCCGATCAGCAATTCACCCATCCAGCCGACGTTCGGGTTGTCGTACAACATCAGGAGCTGGTAGGTGCGCCGGCCTGACAACAGCCTGGCTCCGATATTTGGCCTGTAATTGACCTTGTCAATCGCCTTCTGGATTCTCTCGCGAGTGGCTGGCCTGACGTTGGCCTTGCCGTTGATGACGCGGCTGACCGTCATCGCCGATACGCCGGCTTCCTGGGCGACGTCCTTGATGGTTGCCTCTCGCTTCTCGTTATTTCGCTTTCCGTTCATCGCGGTTCCATGGTGTACTTATTTCAATCCGGTGCTTCAGTTCCATTTGTTCAGCCCCTGTTTCACTGCTTGCATTCGACGCTTTCACCGCCGTATGCACCTATGTTAGTGCTGTTGATCTCATCCAGCCAGAAATCTTCGCAGGCGTCATTATCACCTTGTTTGCCGGCACCGATCGCCGGTGAACCCTGACTCCCGGTTACGCACGGCCAAAATCGCAATGTAAGGTTCACAAAATGATAACGTTAACATATAATCACTGCAATACCATTGGTCAAGCGTGGTGTTGCCGGTATCCAGAAACAGACCGATTTGAACAGGTGCAGCATGAAAGAATGGCGTAGCGGGCTCATTGTCCTCGCCCTGAAATATGTGAATATGCGGACAGCATTGGGCGCGTTATTGCTTATTTGCCTGACTGGTACAGGTAGTGCCGGGCAGGGCGAGGGCATGGATCCAGGCACTTACAGCACCGCCTTGATCAACGTATCCTCGCGCGTTGCGGTTGACTTGTCAGGCGAGTGGAACTACATCGTCGATCCACAAAAAATTGGCGTTCTGCGTGGCGACCGGCGCCGTACGGCGGTATTTGAAGATACCCTGGAACCCAACAGCCCGGTGGATTTTCTCGAATACAACTTTAACGCTGCACCGCTGATGGAGATCCCGGGCGACTGGAACGGCCGCGATCCGCAACTGACCTGGTTTGACGGTCTGGTGTGGTTCAGGAAGGTCATCGAACTGGATGATAAGCCGGCTATGCGTACGTTCCTGCATTTCGGTGCCGCCAACTACAAGGCGCTGGTTCATGTCAATGGCCAGAAAGTGGGCGAACACGAAGGCGGTTTTACGCCTTTCGCCTATGACGTGACGAAGCAGTTGCAAGCGGGACGCAACTCTATCGTGGTCGGTGTGGATTCACAGCATGCCAATGATTCGGTACCCACGCCGATAACGGATTGGAAGAATTATGGCGGGCTGACGCGGCCGGTACACCTGGTCAGCGTGCCCGACACGTACGTACACGACTATTTCCTTCGCTTGTCTGATGGCAAGCTACTGGCAACGGTGCGTCTGGGCGGTAGCGGCATAGCGAAAAATAAAGTAAGAATTAAAATACCCGAACTAAATATCATATATAAAGAAAACAGTGATGAGTCGGGCGTTGCCACCTTTGAAATGGACATTCCTGCGGGACTGGAGCGCTGGAGCCCCGATAGGCCGCGCTTGTACGACGTGACGGTCAGTACATCCGGGGACGCGATAAATGACCGTATCGGTTTTCGAACCATCTCAGTCGACGGTAGCCAGATCCTGATCAATGGGGAGCCGGTATTCCTGCGGGGCATATCGCTGCACGAGGAAACGCTGGGTGAACCACCGAGCAGGGCATTTGACGAGGCCAGTGCACGCGCACTTTTGAGTATCGCCAAGAATGACCTCGGCGCCAATTTCGTGCGCCTGGCACATTACCCGCATGCAGAGGTGATGACTCGTCTGGCCGACGAGATGGGT
>JAPHTE010000500.1 GCA_026196445.1 Lysobacterales bacterium | reverse complement strand
CATTGTATTGATCCCCATCGAGCCGATAGAGAAGTTGAGAGGTTCTCTGAAGGGGATCGACACGACCGTGAAGAGAGATAAAGACAGGTTATGAACGTCGTCGATTCGTCCGCGTGGTTATCCTATTTTGCAGGTGATGACAATGCGGCGGCGTTTTCCGGGCCTATAGAAGATATCGAAAAATTGCTGGTCCCGAGCATCACACTCACAGAGGTGTTCAAGTGCATTGCGCGGCAACGTGATGAGGGCACTGCATTGCGCGTGATGGCCCACATGGAACAAGGCAAAGTTATTCCCCTGGATTGCGCACTGGCTATTGATGCGGCCGTTTTGGGTTTACAGCACCAGTTACCACTGGCCGACAGCATTATTTATGCAACTGCACAGAAGTACGATGCCCAGTTATGGACCCAGGATGCTGATTTTGAGGGTTTGGTTGGGGTGAGCTACTTCGCCGGGGGGTAAAGTCAGACAATCGCCTGCAGCAAAGCTGCAGCTTCCTACAAAGGAACAAGCCTTTTCCCATTCCAACGCTTGATGGAGCCACGGTAGATTGAGATAACGGCCAGCTCCGGGCAACTTGCATTCCTTTTGGCTTGTGCGTCGGGACAGGTTGTTTCTTAACTGTACCCGTTGGAGCACAATAATATATACTTAATGGTATATACCAAGGTTCGGGAATGATGTTATGGGTAAAACAGCCAAGATATTCATGAATGGTCGCAGCCAGGCTGTGCGCCTGCCCAAGGAGTTCCGCTTTGATTGTGACGAAGTGTTCATAGAGAAACAGGGTGACACAGTCATCATTTCTGCTACCAAACCGGGTTGGGATGACTTTTTTGATTCGGATTCCGCGTTTGGTGATGACTTTCTTGCCCAACGGGAAGATTTGCCGCCACAGGAAAGAAATCACTTCTGATGTACATGCTGGACACCAATATTTGCATTTATGTCCTCAAACATCGTTCACAGCGGTTAAGGCATAAATTCAAGGTCAGCAAGGAGCTTTGCATATCCTCCGTGACTTACGCTGAATTGTGTTTTGGCGTAGAAAATGGTGCTGCTTCCAAGCGCAAGGGTCGGTGGCAGCAACTCAATCATTTCACACGTTTGTTGCGCATCGAGCCATTGGATTGGGATAGCGGCCGGCATTACGGCCACCTGCGTGCCTGGTTGAAAGGGCGGGGCGAACCTATCGGCAACAATGATCTGTTTATCGCGTCCCATGCGCTCGCGCTGGGTGCGGTTTTGGTGACCAACAACGAACGGGAGTTCAAACGGGTGC
The DNA here is from genome assembly GCA_026196445.1 of Lysobacterales bacterium. Lineage (GTDB taxonomy): Bacteria > Pseudomonadota > Gammaproteobacteria > Xanthomonadales > SZUA-36 > SZUA-36. The sequence continues at coordinate 1,221 of JAPHTE010000500.1, read as the reverse complement.
CCGATTTGGTTGTGGAAAACTGGGTTTAACCTCAACGATGGCCAGCAGCAGAGTTGCTGCTTCACACAATAGGACCTTTCAAAATGGATCCCGGATATTCGCTTCGCGAATTCCGGGATGACGGGGTGGTGTAAAATCCGGGATGACGGGTGGGGAGCGAATAGTTCACGATAAGTCATTTGGACGGGCTCGTTTTAGCACGTTCAGGCCATCCAGCTACTACCCTTGGCTTTTGTCGATGTGATAGACTTATCTCGTTGATTTACCACAGGGAAGATGATATCGGTTTGCAGGTAACCGTTGGACGTGCCCTGTTATGTAAGGGGAAAAGGAGAGGGCAGTGAATCAAATAAAGGGGTTAGCATTTCTGTTGGCGATGGTTTTGGCCATCTCGAATGCCTCGAACGCGCAGGCACAATCACCAAACGCCAATCCGCAGGCGTTTGGAAAAGGATATCCTCTCCAGGCCACCCACCTGCCTGCCAGCGAGTTACGCGATCGCTTGCTGGCGCTGGACCCGCATGCGCGGGCCAGGGCTATGAAAATACTGAAGGATCTGGCGTTCACATCACTGGATTTGGCATATATCAAAGTCGATCTCAACGGCGATATCTACTTTGCCGATGATTTTGGGCCTGAACCTGCCGAGGATGCCTACCTTCCGATGTTGCCGCCGGTAGGTGCTGCACTGACTGAGGCGGAGACCTTCCTGTTACATAGCCGGCCCGGCGCACCGAATGTCATATACCTTGATTTTAACGGACACACGATTAGTGGTACGGCCTGGAACAGTAACTATGGTGTTACAACTTACTATGCGCGTGCCTATGACCCCGATGGCGATGATGTCCCTCCTTACTCTGCGAATGCAGATTGCACATCGCCGCCGCCTAGCGTTACGGTAAATTTCTCCGCCAATGAACTGGCGATAATCCATCAAATCTGGCACCGCATCGCCGAGGATTACGCACCTTTCGACGTAGACGTTACAACTGAAGAGCCAGCGATCATTGACCGCTACACAGGGCGCATTCTCTTTACTGACAATTACGATTATTGTGGCATCGCCATGCCGTCGGTCAGCGCAGGTGGTGTTGCTTACGTGGGTCCCTGGGGACAATCCAACTATCACACATATTACTCACCGGCGTTGGTTTACAACTCGAGTCTTATTGGTGCGGCCGAGGCAGGCTCGCACGAAATGGGGCACAACTTAAGCTT
>JAPHTE010000262.1 GCA_026196445.1 Lysobacterales bacterium | reverse complement strand
GAAAAGCTCTCATTCAATCGAAAGCCGGCTACCTATGAACAGGTCCACCAGGCGCTGCTGGCGGGATTATTGAGCCACGTCGGGAACAGGAATCCCGAAGACCCTGGCTACACCGGGCCGAGATCGAGAGCGTTCCATATTTTTCCGGGTTCCGGCCTGTTTGGCAGAAGTCCGCAGTGGCTGATGGCGGCGGAGATCGTGGAAACCAGTAAGACTTATGCCCGGATCAACGCCGTGATCAAGCCTGAGTGGATCGAGGCGGCAGCAGCACACGTGTTAAAACACCGGTACTTCGATCCCCACTGGTCACGCCGGCAGGGCCGGGTGATGGCCTGGGAACAGGTGAGCCTGTTTGGTCTCGTCATCGTCGAAAAGCGCCGGGTCAGTTATACCAGGATCGACCCGGAGGAATCCCGGCGGATATTCATTATGGGTGCACTGGTCAGGGGGGAGTTGAATACCCGTGCGGGGTTTCTCAAGAACAATCAGCAAGTCAGGGAGGATATCGAGGAACTGGAACACAAACGCCGAAAACACGACGTGATGGCCGATGAGTCTGCGTTGTTTGATTTTTTTGACGCGCGTATCCCTGCAGATGTCTGTGACAGCACGGGTTTTGAAAAATGGTTGAAGCAACTGGGCAAGGCGGGCCGGCAGCAACTTTACATCAGCCACGACGTGTTGATGCGGGAAGAGGCCGGTGGTGCGCCCGGTGAACTGTACCCGGATTCATTGGAAGCCGGTGTTCAGAAATTCCCGCTGTCCTACGTATTCAAACCCGGTGATGAAGCCGATGGCGTGACCGTCACCGTGCCGTTGGAGAGGCTCAACACCCTGGTCGAAGGTCAGCTGCAGTGGCTGGTGCCCGGCCTGTTGCGTGACAAGATCATCGCCCTGATCAAAAACCTGCCAAAGCCACAACGCAGGGCCCTGACGCCGGTACCGCAGTTTGCGGACGCGGCTTTGGAGCGCTTGCAATACACACCGCAGACACCGTTGTTGCCGGCGTTGGCGGCTGCCCTCAACGCCATGACGGGTCTTGAAATCGAAGACGGCGCCCTGGCCGAGGAATCGCTGCCGGAATACCTGCGCTTCCGGGTGGAAGTGGTTGACGAGAACGGGCGGCCAATTGCAGTGAGCCGCAATCTGCCGGAGTTACAGGACCAGTTCGGGCAGCAGGCCCAGCGCCGCTTCATGGACCAGCTCGGTGGTGATTACCAGCGCGACAATGAAACCGGCTGGGTCTTTGGTGAGCTGCCGCCCTCAATCCTGGCCGGGGATGAAAATGGCCAGGAAACCCAGGCCTGGCCGGCGATCATCGACCAGGGCGATGCCGTCGGCTTGCGCTTGTTCGACACGGCCGCGGAGGCATCACTGGAGCACCACCACGGCGTGCTGCGTTTGTTGACGATCAAGCTTGGCAACAAGCTGCGCAACCTGCGCAAACAACACGGTGTAAGTGCAAAAGGCCTGTTGGCGTGGAGTGTTGCCGGCTCATCTGAAACCCTGCTTGACCAACTGGTGGCAAACAGCCTGGCGCTGGTGGCCGGCGATCGCCCGGTTGCTGTGCGGGACGAAACCGGCTTCGAATCCTTGCTGGCCGACGTCCGCGCAGACCTTGGTATGGCATTCCGCCGGCAGGCTGCCCACCTGGACAGGACACTGCTCCTGTGGAATGAGATCAACGGTACGCTGGACGATGACTATTTCCGCTTCCGGCCGGATGTTTTCAACGATATGCGAAGCCAGTTGGACGACATGATATACGACGGTTTCCTGGGTGAGCTGTCACCGGCCAGGCTGGCGCATTACCCGCGTTACCTGGAAGCCATGCAATTCCGCCTGCAAAGCGTGGAACTGGACCCGCAACGCGATGCAACGCGGATGCAGGAAGTTGAACCTTTCTGGCACCAGTACCTGGCGTTGCTCGAAGCAAGTCATGACTATGACGAAGCCATGGATGAATTTCGCTGGCTGATCGAGGAGTTCCGGGTCTCGCTATTTGCCCAGCAGCTAGGCAACCCGGTCAAGGTATCTGTCCAGCGCCTGAAAAAGGCCAGGAAAAAGATTACCTGAATTGTGCCGTCCGGCACTGGTTACAGGGCAATTTTGCTTGCAATATAAAGGATTGACACCAAGTATTCCCCTAATGAACATCCACAGCAGCAAGGCGTTGAAAAGTTGGTTGAGCGGATACCACGACTCTGTCGGCGGGGCCGCTGACGAATGCCTGCAACTGTATGACGAGCTGCGGCAGTGTGAGCTTGCAGACGGTAAGAACCTGTCGCAGATGCACGAGTTGCTGGATGTTCTGTCCAACCTGTCGCCGGACCCGCACACGGTCAGTTGCGCAATGCTGTTCGTCGCTTCCGAGTGGGGCGAAGACCTGAAATCCATCCGTAGCGGTATATCCACGCAGGTGAATGACCAGCTTGGCCAGTTGCTGTACCTGATCGAACTGGAAACCGAGCACCTGCCGGCCAGTACCAGCCACAGCGCCGAGGGCCTGCGTCGCATGCTGCTGGCGCTGGTCAAGGACGTACGTGTCGTGTTGATCGCACTGGCGTGGCAACTGGTGAAGTTGCGCAGGGTTAAAAACACCAGCGCCGATGCAGTCTCACTGGCCAGGGAGGCGATGCTGATCCACGCGCCCCTGGCAAACCGGCTGGGTGTGTGGCAACTCAAATGGGAGTTGGAAGACCTCGCCTTCCGTTATGATCAGCCTGGCGACTACCAGCGTGTTGCCAGGCTGGTGGCTGAGCGTCGCACCGACCGTGAACGTTACATCCGCAGCTTCATGGAGAAGCTGGGTAACGCGATTCACGATGCCGGGATCAAGGGGGAAGTCAAGGG
>JAPHTE010000336.1 GCA_026196445.1 Lysobacterales bacterium | reverse complement strand
CTGTCTTGGGTGGCTGCCTAAAACCAGGTGTGATCACGTCACACGCTATTCACAAATTTTTATCACAATTGCGCGTTTATGCCTGATGAGTGAATGTTCCCTTGAGTTTGTTGGTGCAATGTGTAAAAGATATCCCGTCTGCAATGAGAAGGAATTGGATATGAAATCGAGAGGCCTTTGGGCAATCGTCCTGGTAATAGTTTTGGCTATCCCCGTGACATTGCTTATGTTCAGTTCCTCTGCAACGCTCAACACGGACCCGGAAGAGAACTTCGAGTACATCTGGACCTCGTTCGATCGCATGTACGGCCAGTTCGAAAACAAGAAGGTCGACTGGGACGCGTTGTATCATACCTATCGTCCACAGGTCACAGCTGAAACCTCCGAAGACGAACTCTTCGACATCGTTTCGAACATGTTGGCACATCTGAACGATGGGCACGTGTGGCTCTTTTCGGAGGACCGACAGTTCTGCGCGGCCGCCTCCGCGAATGACCCCGTGGTGCAGGATTTCTCACCGGAGCTTGTGGACTCGACGTACCTGCAGGGTCGTGCCCAAACCAAACTCGAGGGACTATATGCGTACGGATGGCTTGCCGACAACATAGGGTATATCCGGATACGCGATTTCATGGCGCCAGAAGCGGACATGCTTGCAGCAATCGACGAGATACTAGTCGAGCTGGGTGACGCGCAATCGATCGTCGTGGATATTCGCGACAACCCAGGCGGCAAAGGACGCACGGCCAACCGTGTGGCCGACCGATTTGCTGACCAAAAGCGACACTTTATGAGTTCTGCTCTGCGCTACGGGCCAGAGCACTCTGACACGCTCCCGATGCATTTCCACGTGCAACCCCGCGGTAAACACCAGTTCACGGGCACGACAATATTGCTCACCAATCGCGGCTCTGCCAGTGCTGCCGAGCGATTCACTCTCGCTATGCGCGTTCTTCCACATGTCACGATAGTGGGGAGCGCCACAGCTGGAATGTTCTCTGTCAAGTTCCGCATCAAGATACCTAACGGTTGGGCCACCGAGATAGCGTACAAGTCCTCGTTTGATCACACCGGGGTCTCATGGGATGCGATAGGAGTGCCGCCCGATATCACGCATGCAAACACAGAAGAGCAGATCACCGCGGGCGTGGATAACGTGCTCGAACTGGCTACCACGATGCTCCGGAATGGACCACCGGAACTCCAGGATGAGTCGGCCAGTCTCATACACATTCGTACCTCTCTCGTGGAGTTATACTTTGACACGCTGGCCACAAGCGGCGTCGATGCCGCCACCAAAGCGCTACACGAAGCACGCTCCGGCGATCCAGATACCTACTTCTTCGACATGAAACTGGGACTCGAACTCGCCGATCCCTTCGTGTTCCGCAAAGAATCGCACCTGGTCATACCGTTGCTTGAGTGCGCGATGGACATGTATCCCCAAGTCGCCATGACCTACGACCTGCTCTCGGCCGCCTATATCAACAACGATCAGATCGAGGAAGCTAGGCAGATCATCCAGACCGGTAAGAGCGTAGAGAGGATGTTCCCGTGGGAGGGTGACTTGTTTGATCGAGTCGAACAAGCCATTCAGGACTACGACGAGCGAGTAGCAGCAGAGCAATCCTGAGTCAGGCCGCTCCCTATCACGATGACGGCTTGCTGACTCGAAGCTAAGTCCAGGCGCACCTGAACAAGCCAGGGCTGGAATACTGGTGCAATATGCGGGCTAAAACATCGAGGCTGCGCGATCGCGAACATTCATGATTTCCTTGCGCTTGGATATGTTGATTTTGCCGGAATGGATCTTACCGTACGCCTTGACCGCAAGGTGCTTCATGACAGTTGGCGTCAAAAATCTCGACTTGGCCCCATAGACGTGTTTGTCACCATGTTTTGCCTGTTCCGGCACCCAGTACTTCAACGGCCTTATCAGAGACAACGACTCCTTGGCGCGTGTCATCGCGACATATAACAACCGGCGTTCCTCCTCGATGCGTTTGTCATCACCGCAGGCAAACTCATTGGGGAAGTTCCCGTCGTTGACGTTCAGGACAAATACGTTTCGCCATTCCTGGCCTTTTGCGCTGTGAATGGTGGAAAGGACCAGAAAGTCATCATCCAGGTGCGGCATACCGGCCAGGTCACCGCAAGCAACTGGGGGATCAAGCGTTAACTCCGCCAGGAACTGTTCGCGATTGGCGTACTGCCCACTGATCATCTCCAGTTGTTCAATATCGCCGTTGCGGATGTAGTGATCGTTATAGTTCAGTTCCATGACCGGTTGATACCACTTTCGTACTTGCTCCAGCTGGCCATTCCAGGGCTGATCTTTGTCCGACAGCCGCCGGAGCAAGTCTGATAGCTCCACCCACATCTCCTCTTCGCCGTGCGTGATGCGATAAGCGGAAAACGCGGAAAATGTGTAGTCGTTTGCTGCCAGGTGGTCCAGGGTCCTGGAAGCCAGCGCCGGCCCGATGCCTGGAATCAGTTTTAACACCCTGAACCCTGCCACGCGATTTTTTGGATTTGCACCCCAGCGCAGGATCGATAACGCATCCTTGACGTGGGCAGATTCAAGAAACTTCAGACCCCCGTACTTGACGTAGGGAATGTCACGTCGCACCAGTTCAATTTCCAGCCGGTCACTGTGATGGCCATTGCGAAACAGGACCGCCTGGTCACGCAAATCAATGCCGGATTCACGGGCCGTAAGAACTTGCCCAACAATGTATTCAGCCTGTTCCAGGTCGGATTCGACACTGATCAGTTGTGGCGCGCAGCCGCCAGGCTTCTCAGCGCGGAGCGTCTTGCGGTAAGCACGGGGGCTTTCAGCCAACAGTGCATTGGACAAATCCAGTATGGGTTGGCAGGAACGGTAATTCTGTTCCAGTGAGATCACTTCAGCCGGTGGAGTAAATGTACCCGGGAACTGCAGTATATTTTCGACTTCAGCGGCACGGAATGCATAGATACTCTGTGCGTCATCACCGACGACCGTCAGGCCCTTGCCGTTGGGCCTCAGCAAAGTCAGTATGCGCGATTGCAACGCATTGGTATCCTGGTATTCATCAACCAGGATATGGTCAAATTGCATGGATACTGCATCGGCCAATTCGCGGTTCTCGCACAGCCACATCCAGTGCAATAACAGATCGTCGTAGTCCAGCAGGTTCTGATACTGCTTGGCCTTGACATAGGCACGGAACAGCTCAGCCAGCTCGTCCTTCCAGTCAATACACCAGGGATAATGGGTGTCCAGGATATCTTCCAGCGCCGTCTGCCGGTTCACGCACTGGCTGTATATGTCCGCGCAGGTGCTCTTGCGGGGGAAACGCCGTTCTTCCCGCGTGAATTCGAGTTCATGGCGCAGCAGGTCCATCAGGTCGGCCGAATCACCCTGGTCGATGATGGTGAACCCCGGATCCAGTCCGATGCTACGGGCGTAAATACGAAGAAGTCTGCTGCCTACTGAATGGAAAGTACCGGACCAATCCAGTTTTACCGGCACGCTTCCGCCACGTTTTCGGGAGAGGTGCATCGCAGCTACGTTGACGGCCCGTTCCGACATTTCCCTGGCCGCCCGGCGACTAAACGTCAGCATAAGGATACGTTCAGCAGCTACGCCCTGTATAAGCAGGAATGCCGTGCGGTGCGCCAGCGTCATGGTTTTGCCCGTTCCGGCTCCGGCAATAATCAGTACCGGTCCGGATTCGACAGTCCCCCGCCCAACCTGGCCGAATGTAGCCGCCTGGTACTGCTGTTCGTTAAGTGTTTCAAACGGTCCGCGTGCCATTGCATCATCCCTGCGCATGTGCTTTCTCTGCAAGCATGCGCAATCGCCTTCTCAATCGGTGAGAATCCAGTGCCTGGATAGTTGCTCACCAATCTACAGCTGTCACACGACCGTGGGACTAAATGCCGCTATCACCGAGGAAATCGCCGAGGAATCCAATGGTGTCCAGCAGCCCGTGAGAGAGAATCAATGGCCACAGGTTTCG
>JAPHTE010000123.1 GCA_026196445.1 Lysobacterales bacterium | reverse complement strand
CTGGAACGCAAGGTAGGGATACACCACCGTTGCACCCAGACCGAAAAGCACGGCAAAGTGGTGCGGATCACGTGCGGTGCCGGTTTCAACAACGATATTGCAGTCGCAGCGTAAGCCATCCCGGATAAGACGTTGGTGGACCGCACCGGTTGCCAGCGCCGCGTGCATGGGCAGTTTATCGTGCCCGATGTCACGGTCGCTCAACACCACGATCACCACGCCACCGGCCACGGCTTCCGCGACCTCTGTGCAAAGCCGTTCAAGCGCGGCTTTTAACCCTTCTTGTTGTACGTAGTTCAGGCTGAAAACCTGGTTTCGGTACCAGCGCTGATCCAGTTCCAAAAGCTTGCGGTACTTGACGACGTTAAGGACCGGGTATGGCAACACCACCCGGTGGGCCTGTGTGCTGGTCTCCTGGAAAATATTGTGCTCACGGCCAATCAGCGTCTCCAACGACATCGTAGATCTTTCCCGTAGCGGGTCGATTGGCGGGTTGGTCACCTGGGCGAATTGCTGGCGGAAATAATCGTAGACTGAGCGTGGTTGGCGTGACAAAACGGCAATGGGCGTGTCATCCCCCATGGAACCGGTGGCCTCAACCGCATTTTCCGCCATCACGCGAATGATTTGTTCCCGCTCTTCATTGCTCACCCCGAACAGCTTCTGGAAGACCGGCAGTTGCTGGCTGTTGTCCCTCATGTAGACATGTGCCGCCGTCTCCTCCTGTTCGTCATTGCTGGCTACCCGGATAATGTTTTCGGTCAGCCAGTCTGAATAGGGGTGACGGGCCTTGAGAGCTTCGTCGATCTCCCTCGAGCGCCACACATTGCCCAGTTGGGTATCGACGACGAACATCTCCCCGGGGCCGACACGGCCTTTTTCGACCACGTCCGCTTCCTCGTAGTCCCATACACCGACCTCGGACGCCAGTGTTATCCAATTTTTTTTCGTAACCACGTAACGGGCAGGGCGCAGGCCGTTGCGATCCAGGTTGCAGGTCGCTACACGGCCATTGGTCATGACGATGCCCGCCGGACCGTCCCAGGGCTCGACATGCATCGAGTTGAATTCATAGAAGGAACGTAGCCTGGCGGACATGTTGGGTTCAGCCTGCCACGCCGGTGGAATCAGGATGCGCATGGCGCGAAATACATCCATACCGCCGGCCAGGAATAACTCCAGCATATTGTCGAGTGAAGATGAATCGGACCCCTCCTGGTTGACCAGCGGGCGTATTTTTTGCAGGTCGGGTAGTAACGGGGTCTGGAACTTGGGCGTGCGTGCCTCGGACCAACTTCGGTTGCCCTGGATGGTGTTGATCTCGCCATTGTGCGCCAGGAAACGGAAGGGTTGTGCGTATTTCCAATTGGGCAGGGTATTGGTTGAAAAACGCTGGTGAAACAAACAAATGGCACTTTCTAGCCGCGGGTCCTTCAGGTCGGGGTAAAATTCCGCGAGGTTTTCGGGTTTGACCAGGCCCTTGTAAACCACCGTCAGGTTGGAGAAAGTAGCGACATAGAACTGCTCATCCGGTTGATCCAGGTTCATGTTTTCAGCCGCAGCCAGTCTTCGGGCGACAAACAGCCGCCGTTCCACATCGTGCGGTCCCCAGCCGGGCGGGGCGTTGACAAATACCTGCTCGATACACGGCATGGAATCCAGCGCGGTTTGACCACACACCGATGGGTTGACCGGAACGCTGCGCCAACCGGCGATGTCCAGGGTTTCGTTCTCGATGTGTTTTTCCAGTATCTGCCGGGAACGTGCAGCAATTGCCATATCCGTGTTCAGGAATACCACGCCGACACCGAACACGCGTCCCAAATGCATTTTCTGTTCAGCGGCGACCTGGCGGAAGAATGACTCGGGAAACTGCATCAGTACACCGCAGCCATCACCGGATTTGCCATCGGCGGCAACGGCGCCGCGGTGGGTCATGCGGGTCAGCGCCGAGCACGCCGTGCTGACCAGTTCATGGCTCGCTTTACCATGCTGGTGGGCGATCAAACCGAAACCACAACTCTCTTTTGCCTGTTCCGGCTTGTACAAACCCCTGGTGTGTTTATGTGGATTCATTGCGTTGTTCAAATCAGTTTTTTAGCATTTAAGCGCTCAGATTGTTTATTGGCCCAACCAGGGAGAATCAAGACTATCCTACACGGTGGTGGCATTTTGAAAAGCCATGTTTTTTGGGAAAGGCGGGGTCAGTGAACAGTAAACGCTGTTGATACCTCTACCTGATAGGCTATCGCAGAAAGCTCACGTCCTGGCGTATTCGACATGGCGTACCAATGCATCTTACCTATACTTCTTTAACGGGAACGTCCGATGAAATCATGATCAAGGAGTGCATGCTTATGATTAGATTAAATATTTATACCGTTACTGTCGTCCTGGCGTTGTGTTGTGCCATGTCATCCACGGCCCAGGAGCAAGCGGCTGAATCGCCAGTGCAAGACAAATCCATATGTGAAACAGCCAGACATTTTTCAGATTTCGATTTTTGGGTTGGAGAGTGGAACGTGTATTCCAACGACGGAAAAAAAACCTTTCAGGGCACCAATTCCATCACCCGGCACCACAAAAACTGCCTGCTGATGGAAAACTGGACCAGCGCCCAGGGTGGTGACGGCAGCAGTATGAATTATTACGACCCCGTCGAAGACCAATGGCGGCAATTATGGGTTGCTGGCGGTTATTCCATCGATTACAGCGGTGGGCTCGATGATGGGGGCTCAATGGTAATGAACGGCAAAATCAACTATTACAAAAACGGCCAGAGCTTTAAATTTCGAGGTACATGGACACCCGGGGAAGACGGTAACGTACGGCAGCTGTTTGAACAGTTTGACCCGAAAAAGGAAAAATGGGCCGTTTGGTTCGATGGTCTTTATGTCCGCAGGTAAACAGCCCCTTTGGATCGTAAACAGGCCCGGTTCCGTTTCCAGTTGGGGTTCAGTTGCTCCAGTAAATTGTAAAACGCGGCCGTGTGATTCATTTCCTCCAGGTGGCACAGCTCGTGGGCAATGACCGAATCTATGATCTCGACGGGCGCCTTGACCAAGTGCGTATTCAACTTGATGAGCCCGCCCGCGGAACAGTTACCCCAGGTCCGTTTCATTCGTCTTTGTTGCAGCAGGACTCGCCTGGTATCCGTCCACGGTACGCGTCGTGAAACTTCCTCCAGGCGGGCCTGGAAAACTACCCCGGCCTCGTGGCGATACCAGTTTTGCAACACCGTCCTGGTTTTTCCCGGAACCGGCGTTGTCACCCATACATGTATTGTTCCATCGTCAACGGCGACCCGGTTTTGCCTGGCAGCATGGGTAACCAGGCGATAAGCACGGCCAAGGTACAGGTGTTTTTCACCCGCCCTATACTGCAGGGGTTTAGAGTGCCGGTTATTTGAGACGGCAAGAAACTTTTCAACACGATTCATGTTGTGCGCCAGGGTTTCGGTGATGAGCCTTTTTGACCAATGCACGGGAGCCACCACGACCAGGCCACCGTTTTCATCCAGTTCCAGATGCAAACGCCGCGTGATCCGCGGACGGTGCATGATGGTGTATGGCAATGGTCCTCCGCGCGTTTTCAGGTTTGCTTGCTGCATGGTTGGTTAATTTTATTCATTGTTCCGGGAATTGGTTTTCGCTTT
>JAPHTE010000255.1 GCA_026196445.1 Lysobacterales bacterium | reverse complement strand
TGGGTAGTATTCAGCAGGGTGATGAGGTATTTGCCTTCCAGGCCTTTTTCCCTGGCGGCCTCAGCGGCTGCATCGATCATGGCATCCGACATACCGGCAAGTTCTTCACGCGTGTCGACCACGACACCGGAATTGTTAACCTCGTTCAGCACGTTCTGGCTGAAAGTGGTCTGCAATGAGGCCAACTCGGCGTTGATCGACTTCAGCTGCTCTTTTTCGGCGTCGGAAAGCTTGGCGCCGGCCCGTACGAAGTTTTTGTAGGTTTCTTCAACCAGGTGGTAGGACTCCGGATCCAACTCAAGAGAATCGCGTTGGTCGTAGATGTCCTGGATACGTGCGAAAAGCTCGGCGTTCAACAGGATCTGGTCGTTGTGCGCAGACAGTTTGGGCGCCATCTCGGTACGAATTTCTTCCAATTTGTCATTGGTATGGGCGCTGGTCATACTGTAGAACACCCGTGATACGCGGTTCAGGGTTTGGCCGGATTTTTCCAGCGGGACCAGCGTGTTGTCAAAGGTCGGTGCCTCGGACTGGTCGACGATGGCCTGGATCTCGGCCAGCTGCTCCTCCATGCCACGCTCAAACGCCGGCTTGTAGTACGCATTTTCGACCTTGTCGAACTGCGGGTAGTGCATGTACAGCGGACTTTCATTGAAGAAAGGGTTGCTGTCGGCGGTTTGTGTTGTCATGGGGTCTGAGGCGGGTTCTTGGGAGGTTGCATCGGCTACCTGGTTATTATCGCTCTTGGAACAGCCTGCTATAGAGAAGGCCAGCGCTACACCGAGTGCCAGCGGTAGTTTGGAGTTCATAGCTATACTTCCTTTTTTATGCTGAAGTGCAACACGGAATTTTACCTTAATCACCATGCCAATGCTGTAGGTGAATGGTCATGGGATGCTGGTGGACCCGGGCTTTCGGTGGCTCGTAATTGGGGTGATAATGGCGCACTGACAGCAGGCGCGCAGGGAGTGAAACATGACGTACTGGATATTCGTGGCAGTCGTGCTGCTTGCGATTGCCGCAGCCCTGCTGGTGCCGCGTTACCGACTCAGGCAGGCCGTTGCTAAACCGTTTCCCGAGGAATGGGTGGCCATCCTGGAACGTAATATCGGCATCTACAAAAATTTACCCATGGAACTGCGTCTGCAATTGCGGCAGATGGTCAAGCAATTCCTGCATGAGAAGCACTTCAGTGGTGCGGGTGGTCTCGAAATAACCGACGAAATCAGGGTTACCATTGCCGCCGAGGCCTGCATGTTGCTGTTGAACCGAAACGCCGGTGTGTATCCGGCATTGCGGTATATAGTCATATATCCGGCGGCGTTCGTGGTCGACCGGCCCGGGATGGTGTCTGGCGGGGTTGTCAGCACTGGGCGCAAGGGCGTGCTGGGTGAATCGTGGAGCAATGGCAAGGTCATCCTCGCCTGGGACGACGTACTACGCGGCTCGATGAATTTTGTCGACGGCCACAACGTGGTATTACACGAGTTCGCCCATCAACTGGACTCCGAGTCGGGCAGTACCAACGGTGCACCCGTGCTGGCTGGTAACAATTGCCTGCGCACCTGGGCATCGACGCTGTCGGCGGAATTCGAGGAATTGCAGCGTGACGCGTGGAAGGGCAAACGTTCGTTGCTCGATCACTACGGCGCCACCAACCCGGCTGAATTTTTTGCCGTGGCGACAGAAACCTTTTTCGAAAAACCGAGGCAAATGGCAAAACACCACGCCGAACTTTTCGAAGTGCTCAAATGTTATTACCGCGTGGATCCGCGTGAGTGGCTCGACATCCAGCGGCCTGCAGGATAACAGGAGGCTCGCAAGCCACAGGAGCAATACGAATTCAAGCAGGTTCATCGCCACGGTTTAACCCTTGCAGGCGCCTGCAATAAAGCAGTGCGAACGCCTCGTGAAGCAGGCAATTGGATGACGCTGAAACAAGATGAAAACATCGTTAATGTTAAACCCTGACCGGTTAATCCTGCTAGACTATTCCGTCCAGTTAAACAGCTAGTGGAATACAGACATGTTTGAGAAACACAAAACCAGCAAACCTGAATCAACAAGTACACAACAGCCCCAGGATCACGCGGTCCCGGGCGCACAGGCACCGGTTGCAAGTGGCAGGGCGGCTGTCATCGGCCCCGGTATCCATATAAACGGCGAAATCAGTGGTGATGAAAACCTGTTGATCGAAGGCCGGGTCGACGGCAAAATCCAACTGAAATCCCACCAGGTAGACATCGGCGAGGGCGGTAAGGTCAAGGCTGATATCTCGGCCAAGATTATCAGGATTTCGGGCAAGGTACGTGGAGACCTCAACGGCGTGGAGAAGGTGGTCATTTCGGGTACCGGCAACGTGCACGGCAATATCACGGCGCCACGCATGACACTTGAAGACGGTGCGATCTTCAAGGGCAGCATCGACATGGACCCGGGTGAGCCGGCCAAGGCCAAGGTGGCCAAACCGGTGGACAAGCCCGTTGAAAAAACTTCGGTCAAGCCCACCGAGACACCCAACGTGGCGACCGGAGACAAACCCAAGGGTACGGGTGGTTATTCCCTCAACTGAAACCGGGCAACTGCAGTGAACATTTACCGCCACCGACCTGGAAGCTTTTGAATTGGGCGGCGTTGCACCCGACATCGGGAGTGAAGCATACAGGACCGCATCAGCGCTGACGCCACGCAACCAGCAGACCTTGCTGTTTCCGACGCTGGTGAAGAATGTCGATCCGGACAGGCGTCTGTCTGTCCTGGAAATCGGACCTGCCTTACCGGAGACCATCGAGTATTTTTCCCAGTACAAGTGCCGCCTGCATTTTGCCGCGATGTACAACGATCCCATCCTGCAAATGCAGACCGGGGATCACACGGACGCAGAACTGGTCACCCACCTGAAACGTTCTTTC
>JAPHTE010000376.1 GCA_026196445.1 Lysobacterales bacterium | reverse complement strand
CGTCCAATGGTCCGTTTCACCCGGTCCGAGGACGTGTTGAAGACCCGGACAATGGTTACCGTAGCCGAATATCGCACGACACCGAGCAGGCCGAACCCGGCTATTACGCAATCACGCTGGATGACTATGGCGTGCGGGCGGAAATGACGGCCACTCAGCGCACCGGCTTGTTACGCTTCACCTTTCCCGACGATGATTCCAACCGTATTCAGATCGACCTGGCGCGACGCATCGGCGGTACATCGCTGCGCCAATTCATTCGTGTACTGGACAATCATCGCATCGAGGGCTGGATGGACTATGCGCCGGCCGGTGGCGGTTGGGGCAATGGTCTGACCAACATGGTGTTTTACCGCTTCCATTTCGCGGCCGAGTTTTCGCGGCCGTTCGCCAGCCATGGCGTGTGGAGTGTCGACATCCCCGACGGCCAAACACGCAAAATCGAAGACATCGAATCCGAGACTTACCAGGACCTGGTCCGGGGTGGCCACATGACCGAGGGTGCCCGTGAGCAGGAAGGGGATCACCTCGTCTTCGTAGCCCGCTTCCCAAACTTGCAAGAAGGCGAGCAGGTTCAGTTCAAGGCCGGTGTCTCCTTTGTGGACATGGACGGCGCGCGAAACAATTTACAGGCGGAGTTACCACACTGGGATTTCGATCGAGTGAGGTTGGAAGCCGAAACGGCCTGGGAGACTGCGCTGCAACGCATCGTAATCGAGGGCGCAAGCGACGAGCAGAAGGAGATTTTTTACACTGCGCTGTACCACGCCCAGTTCGACCCGCGCGATTTTACCGACGTGGATGGGCGTTTCTACCTGAAGGAGTCCGGCATCAACCAGCCACGCGGCTTCCGTTACCGCACCATATTCAGCGGTTGGGATGCGTTTCGCAGCCATATTCCCTTGCTGACCCTGATCGACCCGGGGCTGGTGAACGAACTGGTCAACTCGCTGATCGCAAAGGCCGAAGACGGTGGCCTCGGATACCCGAAGTGGGAAATCGCCGGCAGTTACTCCAACTGCATGCTGGGCGACCCGGCCATCCCAGTCATCCTCGATGCCTGGGCCAAGGGAATTCGCGGTTTCGACCTGCAAAAAGCCTATGAACTCGGCCGGCAGACATCGCTGGGACCGGCGACCATCCGCAACGGCTGGGACAGCTACAACCGGAATGGTTACGTGGCCTGTGACCCCGTGCCGGAGCGCTGGCAGGGCTATTACAAGTGCGTTTCGGCGACGCTGGAAAATGCCTACGCCGACTGGGCGCTGAGCAGGCTGGCCGCTGAAGCGGGTGACACTGACGGTGAGGCGCAATTCCTTGCACGCTCGCAGTACTATCGCAACCTGTATGACCCGGGTGTTGGTTACTTTCGTGGCAAGTACCTGAATGGTGAATGGATTCCGTGGGAAGGCGAGCGTGTGTTCGGGCAGGGCAATATCGAGAGCAACCCGCTGCAGCAGATGTGGTTCGTGCCACACGACATCGATGGTTTGAAAGCATTGCTGGGCGAAGACCGTTTCGTTGCGGAACTGGAGCAGATGTTCGAGCAAACGCCGCCGGATTTCGCGTTCAATGACTACTACAATCATGCCAACGAGCCCGTTCACCACGTGGCCTATCTGTTCAACCAGGCCGGCAAACCCTGGCTGACCCAGAAGTGGGTCAGGCGTATCCTGAAGAAGGCTTACGGTACCGGGCCGTACGGCATCATGGGCAACGAGGACGTCGGCCAGATGTCCGCCTGGTATATCCTCAGTTCACTGGGCTTTCACCCGGTGAATGTTGGCGATGGCCGTTACTGGCTGGGCAGCCCGCAGTTCGACAAGGCCGTGCTGCGTCTCGATGGGAATGATCACGGGGGCAGGACTTTTACCGTAATCGCCCGCAACAATTCGGATGCGAACGTGTTCGTGCAAGCTGTCACGCTGAACGGTGTGGCGTTGCAGCGACCTTACATCCTGCACCAAGAAATCACCGGGGGTGGCGAACTGTTATTCGAGATGGGCGCGGCGCCAAACGAGGCATTATGGTCCGGACCCTGGGAGTGAGCAATTAAAACAATGACGGATGAAACACATTCCATCGGTGTTGATGTCGGTGGCAGTCACATGGCCTGCGCCGCGGTGGATATCGAGCACGG
>JAPHTE010000139.1 GCA_026196445.1 Lysobacterales bacterium | reverse complement strand
AGCGCCACCAATACTAAAACGCGGGATGTCGTACACCTGGTAGTTGATGATCCCGGTCCTGCAACACAGGCGCTCAGGAACTCAGGGATAGAAGTTCACGAGGTGTCCGAGGTTTTCGTACTGGATAAGGACCGCAAAAAGGTCACCGGCAAGCCGGGAAATTTTGGCGGTATTTGCCGGGCCCTGGCTGAAAACGGGATCAGGGTGAAATTTGGCTACCCGGCTGAAAACAACAAGTTCATCTTTGGTGTGGATGATTTGGAAAAGACGCGTAAAGTGCTGGGGTAAAACAATCAGGGGGTTTTTGTTCACCCATCCTGTCATTCCGGCGTAAGCCGGAATCCATTTTTTCTTAGAATGAAAATGGACCCCGGATCGAGTCCGGGGTGACGTTTATCCTGTGTTCGGAGAAATGTTTTTTAGTGTTTGATCAACCCCAGCTTGTACTTGAGCCCGCCAGCCACGCCTTCAACAAAATCCTCGAGGTTCTCATAGCCCATTTTCTCGGCAAAAGCGGCCAGTTCCTCGACCGGTTTGCGGATGGCTTGCGTCTCCTCGTGTGCACGGCCGCAACCGCCGCAGTGGGTGCCCTCGTCGGTGCATTCGCCTTTGCACTTGATGAATTGCATCTCAGTCCTCCTTGTATGACTCGAACAGCGCTACCATGAAGTCCCAGATCTTGCCGATGGATTCGATCTCGATCATCTCGTCCGGCGAATGTGGATTCTTGATTGTCGGGCCAAAGGAGATCATATCCATGCCTTCGTACTTGGCGCCGATAATTCCGCACTCCAGTCCAGCGTGGCAGGCTTCCACAATTGGTTCCTTGCCAAACCGTTTCGTGTAGACGCTAACGCAGCGCGCCAGCAATTTGGAGTCCATATTGGGTTGCCACGACGGGTAGCCCCCGCTCCTGTCACTTTCGGCCCCCGCCAGTCTTGCAACTGACATGACACGCTCAACAAGCATATCCAGGCTATCCATGTTTGAACTGCGCTGGTTAGACAGAATCACCAGCCTGTCACCCTTGATATCGACCGTGGCCAGGTTGTTGGAGGTTTCCACCAGGCCCTCCATATCTTTGGACATCGCATCCACGCCGTGAGGGTGTGCAAATATCGTGTCGATTACCTTGCGGGTGACTTCAGCGCTCGCACCTTTGAAGTTGCCGTCCTCGGCTGCAAGGTTGATGGTCAGGTTGGGGTCGGTGTTGGCGTATTCAGCTTTTGCCTTTTGTTGCAGGTCGCCGATGATGGCGCCGGCCCGTTCAACGTCCGCCGAAGGAATCAGCAATACGGCTTCTGCATCACGTGGGATCGCGTTGCGAGCCGAGCCGCCGGTCACGGTCGCGAGACGTACATCAATCCGTTTCGTGAGCAGGTGGATACCCCTGAACAACAGCTTGATGGCACTGGCGCGGCCTTCGTTGATATCGATACCGGAATGACCGCCCGACATGCCGCCGGCGACCAATTTGCATGCGCTGTGGCCTGCCAGCGTTTCGTCAGCGGTAAACGGCAGCATGAGGCGGGTGTCGTCGCCACCCGCACATCCGACCGTGAATACACCCTCGTCCTCGGAATCGATATTCAGCAACTGCTTGCCCTTGATGAAACCGGGCTGCAATGAAGAAGCGCCGGTCAGACCCGTTTCTTCGTCGGTGGTAAACAGCAGTTCAAGCGGTGGATGGCCGACTGTCTCATCGGTCGCAACCACCATGGCCATGGCGATTGCAATGCCGTTATCAGCGCCCAGCGTGGTCTGGTTGGCCGTCAGCCAGCCGTCGTCGGTATAGACCAGCTCGATCGGGTCCTTGTCAAAATCATGCTCGAAACCCTTGGCCTTTTCGCAGACCATGTCCAGGTGGCCTTGCAGTACCAGGGTCTGGGCATTTTCGTAACCAGTTGTCGCGGGAACCTCGATGAGCACGTTCTGTTCTTCATCACAACGTGCCTCGAAGCCGTTTTCAGCGGCCCAGTTCATCATCCAGGCGACGATTTTTTCCTCCCTCTTGGATGGGCGAGGAACCTGGCTGATCTGAGTGAAAGCTTCCAGAATTTTCTGCGTGTACTCGTGCTCGGTATGCATTTTGAACTTCCTTGTCAAGTGAAGCTGGGCAAGAGGACGCGTATTTTACTGAAGGGTTTCTGCATGGTAAATGACAAGGATCAATGCAATGGATGATTTCGGTGCCAACCCCGGCGCCAAATACCCACGGGACCAAGCCGTCGAGTGATTTATTGCCTTCGACCCCTTATGCTTATCATCATGAAAAAAGTCGTCGTTACAGGTGCTGCCGGCCACATCGGAGCCAACCTGGTCAGGGAGTTGCTCGCACGGGGTTACCGGGTGTCCGCATTGGTCAGGAAAAGTGGCCGTGCACTGGAAGGGCTCGAAGTTGAGCGGCATGCTGGTGACGTCCGGGATGTGGATAGCCTGTGCAGTGCGTTCGCTGATTCCGAGCACGTCTATCACCTGGCGGCCCGTGTGACCATCCAGCCTGGTGAGTGGGACAGGTTGCGTGCCGTCAATGTGGAGGGTACCCGCAATGTATTGCACGCCTGCTGCCGCCAGGGCGTGGCCACGCTGGTGCACTTTTCCTCGGTCCACGCGCTGGAGATGTCGCCTCTGGGCAGCCCGGTGACCGAGGACAATCGATTGCTCGGGGATGATGAGGGCAGTGACTATGACCGATCCAAGGCACAGAGCGAGAGATTGGTCAGAAATAATACCTGTTCATCGCTTTCGACCCGGATCATCTATCCGACCGCGGTCATCGGTCCGCACGATTATCATCACTCGTTAACCGGGCAGGCGATTGCTCGAATGGCCAGGGGCAGCCTGCCGATGCTGATTACCGGCGGATTTGACTGGGTAGACGTGCGAGACGTCGTCGCGGGTGCGATAGCCGCAGCCGAGACGGGAGAAGACCAGGACCGGTATCTATTGTCTGGGCATTACCGGAGCGTTTCTGAAATGGCGAAGGAAATCTCCGCCATGGTTGGCGCGAGGCCGCCACGCTTTTCGGTTTCACCGCAGTTCGCCGCGTACTTTGCGCCGCTGATGGTTGCCTGGGCCAGATTGCGAGGTGAGACGCCGTT
>JAPHTE010000321.1 GCA_026196445.1 Lysobacterales bacterium | reverse complement strand
ATCGGCCGGTCGATGGATGAGACAGACCGTATGCGTACCTCGGCAGCGCTGGAAAGCGTCCGCACCGGCGTGCCCTCTTCCTGGCAGAATCCCGATACCGGGTACGAATACGTTGTCACGCCAACCGAGACCTACGATGCCGAGACCGGGCCGTGCCGTGAGTACACGCTGGACGCAACTATCGGCGGCAAGACCGAGCAGGTCTACGGCACTGCCTGCCGGCAGGCGGACGGTAGTTGGCTGATCGTCGACTGAGGCGGGCCCCTCACGTACGAATCTGTTTTATGAACTGCACCCGCCACGGCAACCCCGTGGCGGGTGCACTTTTTAGTGGGAATGGCGCAGGGGTCGTCGGTGCGCGTACAATCTAAGGCCCGACAAAACACAGAGTGATCCCGATGAAACGACAAACCTGGCTGTTTATCACGCTGTTCAGCGCCATGGCGGTGCTGGCAAATCCTACCGTAAATGCCTCTGAAGACAACTTCGCCGATATCAAGGCCAAGATCGCCGCGCAGCACGATGAAAGCTTGGCACGGCTGCAGGAATGGATCCGGTTGCCGTCGATCGCGGCGATGGATCTGGGCTATCCAGAGGGACCGGAACACATGGCCCTACTACTGCGGGAAGCGGGATTCCAGCAGGCGGAAATCATCCAGACCGACGGTAAACCCGGTGTCTTCGCGACACTGGATGCAGGGGCGGAAAAGACCCTGGGCGTGTATTTCATGTATGACGTGAAACACTTCGATCCGCAGGAATGGTCGTCACCACCATTAGAGGCAGCGATCATCGACAGGCCGGGGCTGGGCAAGGTCATGATGGGCCGCGGCGCGGTCAACCAAAAGGGCCCCGAATACGCCTTCCTGGCGGCACTGCACGCGATCCGCGCAGCTGGCAGGGACCTACCCGTCAACCTGGTGCTGGTCGCTGAGGGCGAGGAGGAAATCGGATCACCTCACATTGGGCAAATCGTCAACCGGCCCGAAGTGCAATCGGCATTGGCCGGGACGCTCGGTGTTTTTATGCCATTCGCTTCGCAGGACCGTGAAGGCCTGGTGACGATCTACCTGGGTGCCAAGGGGGTCATCGAGGTACAGCTGATCGCCAGTGGCGAGAAATGGGGGCTCGGTCCGGGCAAGGATGTGCATTCTTCATTAAAGGCCATGATCGACAGCCCGACCTGGCACCTGGTACATGCACTTAATACGCTGGTTTCTGCAGACGGCAACACCATTGCCATAGACGACTACCCGCAGCCCTTACCGCTTAGCGAAGAGCACAAGGCAATGATCGCCGAGGGTGCAAGCCGCAGCAATGAGGCGAAGATGAAAGAACAACTGAGTACCAGGCAATGGATCGATGACCTGCCATTTGTCGAGGCACTGGAGCGCCTGGTATCACAACCGACGGTCAATATCGAAGGCCTGGTCGGTGGTTACACCGGGCCAGGCGGTAAAACTGTCCTGCCACACAGAGCAGAGGCCAAGCTGGATTTGCGGCTGGTACCCGACATGACAGCCGAGGCGGCACTTTCTGCCTTACGCAAACACCTTGTTAACCACGGCTACGGTGATATCGAGGTCATATTCAGTGGCGGTTACGACCCCACCAGCACACCGGCCAGTGCAGCGCTGATCCAGGCGCAGGTTTCCGTATTGAAAAACGAGGGAATCGATCCCGTGCTGTGGCCCCGCCTGGCCGGTTCCTACCCCGGCTATATCTTCACGGGCAGCCCGCTAAACCTCGCCTCCGGCCACTTTGGCCTCGGCCATGGCAGCGGTGCACACGCACCTGATGAATATTTCGTAATCGAGTCGGAAAACCCCGCGGTAAAGGGTTGGGACGGCACCGTTTTGTCATACGTCGAATTCCTTTACGAGTTAGCGAAATAACATAAGCGGGCTATTGCCCGGGCGGTGCGTCGAGAACGTATTTTTGCAACCACTGCTGTTGTTCCCAGAGCATGTGCAGCAGGGATTCCCGCGCCTGGTAACTGTGCTGCTCGTAAGGCAGCATCACCAGGCGGGCATTGCCACCCAGCCCCTTGATGGCGGCGAACATGCGTTCTGACTGGATTGGAAAGGTGCCGGAGTTGGGATCTTCCTTGCCATGTATCATCAACATCGGCTCATCGATTTTTTCCGCGTGAAAAAAGGGCGACATCGCGGCGTAGACATCCTGGCCTTCCCAGAAACTTCGCTCTTCACCCTGGAAACCAAACGGTGTCAGGCTGCGGTTATAGGCGCCACTCCGGGCGATCCCGGCCTTGAACAAATTGCTGTGTGCGAGCAGGTTGGCAACCATGAAGGCGCCATAGGAATGACCGGCAATGGCGATTCTGTCCGGGTCGGCGATGCCCCTGCTGACCAGTACGTCCACCGCGGCGATTGCGCTTTCCACCAACTGTTGACGGAAATTGTCATTCGGCAATTCATCACCCGTGCCAATGATTGGCATTTTCGGGTCGTCGAAGACCGCAAAACCCTGTGCCAGGAATGGCAAGGGACCCCAGTAGCTAATCCGCACAAACTCGTAAGGAGAGTCTGTCACCTGGCTAGCGACCGCCTGGTCTTTAT
>JAPHTE010000275.1 GCA_026196445.1 Lysobacterales bacterium | reverse complement strand
CACCCCGATGTCGAAGCGATGCGCGACGAATCGGAGGAAGATCCGATGGAGGTCGAGGCGAGCAAATACGATCTCGCCTATATCAAGCTGGACGGCGATATCGGCTGCATGGTCAACGGCGCGGGCCTGGCCATGGCAACGATGGATATCATCAAGCTCAACGGTGCGTTCCCGGCCAATTTCCTCGATGTTGGCGGCGGCACCAACGCGGAACGTGTCAAGGAGGCCTTCAAGATCATCCTCAAGGGTGAAAATGTCGAGGCGATCCTGGTCAATATTTTTGGCGGAATCGTGCGCTGTGACCTGATCGCAGAAGGCATCATAGCGGCGGTCGGGGAGGTCGGCGTCAGCGTTCCGGTCATCGTCAGGCTCGAGGGCACGCTGGTTGACGAAGGCCAGAAATTGCTGGCGGACAGCGGGCTGTCGATCATCTCGGCAAGTGACTTGAACGATGCCGCGAAAAAAGCAGTGGCAGCAGCCAACAACAGCGGGGTGTCCCAATGAGCGTTCTTATCAACAAGGAGACGAAGGTCATTTGCCAGGGATTTACCGGTGGCCAGGGTACGTTCCACTCTGAACAGGCGATAGAGTACGGCACGCAAATCGTCGGTGGTGTTACGCCCGGCAAAGGCGGGCAAAAGCACCTGGACCGCCCGGTCTTCGATACGGTAGCTGAAGCGGTCGCTGAAACTGGCGCCAACGCGACGGTCATTTACGTGCCGCCACCCTTTGCTGCCGATGCTATCCTGGAGGCCGCCGACGCGGGCATCGAGGTTATCGTCGCGATCACCGAAGGCATACCGGTGCAGGACATGATCCGGGTCAAGGCCGTGCTGGCTGATAAGCCGGATACCTGGCTGGTCGGACCCAATTGTCCGGGCATCATTACACCGGGTGAATGCAAGATCGGCATCATGCCGGGCCGCATACACAGCCCCGGCAGGATTGGTGTGGTATCGCGTTCCGGCACCCTGACATACGAGGCCGTTTACCAGACGACCCAGGAAAAACTGGGCCAGACCACGGTTATCGGTATCGGTGGCGACCCCATCCAGGGTATGAATTTTATCGACTGCCTGCGTCTGTTCCAGGACGATGAAGCTACCGAGGGCATCATCATGGTGGGTGAAATCGGCGGCTCGGCAGAAGAGGACGCGGCCGAGTTCATCTCCGAATACGTCACCAAGCCGGTGGCGGCCTACATCGCCGGTGTCACGGCCCCTCCGGGTAAGCGTATGGGTCATGCCGGTGCGATTATCGCCGGTGGCAAGGGCACGGCCGAGGCCAAGTTCGAAGCACTGGAGGCAGCCGGGGTGACCACCGTGCGTTCACCGGCCGACCTCGGACATGCGATCAAGAAAATACTCTGACCATTTACACGACAACCCGCCCGTAATCGCGGGCGGGTCAGTCGGGTTAAACCGGACATGATCAAAATTGCCCTGGCCCAACAGGATTTTCCGGTCGGTGACATGGCCGGTAACCTGGCCAGGGTACACGAGGGTATTGTTTCAGCGCGGGCCGGCGGGGCCGACCTGGTGCTGTTTCCCGAAATGGCGATCAGCGGTTATCCACCCGAAGACCTGTTATTGCGGCCCGGATTCATGCACCGCTGTCACGACATTATTGATGAATTGACAACTCGGGTACGTGGCATCGACGTCCTGGTTGGCCATCCGTGGATGGTAGGTGCTGACCGCTTCAATACGATCAGCTGGATACGTGACGGCGCGGTGATCGGGCGTTATTTCAAACAGGCCCTGCCCAATTACAAGGTGTTCGATGAACAGCGCTACTTCTCGCCTGGCAGCGAAACGCTGGTCGTGGAGGTCAAAGGCTGCCGTCTCGGGGTGCTGATCTGCGAGGACGCCTGGATACATGGCCCGGCAAAAGCCGCAAAAGAAGCCGGTGCAGAATTATTGCTGGTGCCCAATGCCTCGCCGTTTTGCGATTCAAAATTGACACAACGCCTGGAGATGTTGGGCAAGCGGAACAGGGATTGTGGTCTGCCGATGGTTTACAGCAACCTCGTCGGTGGCCAGGATGAACTGGTGT
>JAPHTE010000250.1 GCA_026196445.1 Lysobacterales bacterium | reverse complement strand
GGTACCGGATTCTTGAACCGCGCGATCATGCTGAAAGCAACCCGCTTGTTGCCGGTCAGGATTAACCGCCCTTGCTCGAAGCCTTCAGAAAATTCCGTGTATTCTTTATCCGCGTACCACATAAATGCTTTGAACCTGTCGTGGTAAAAGCCAATCTTGTAAGTGGGAAAAACATGTAAAAACACGGCGAAGCAAAGACTCGCTGCAAATATCCCCCTGTCATATTTCCTTGCCCGAATTCCGGACACGAGAACCGATAGCATGTAGACGGAAATGATTGCGGCGAACGGGAGAAATGGAAACAGGTAGCGGAGATCCAAGGGCATCACCGGCGTCAGGGGATTGATACTGTAAACGGCAAATGTTACTGCAACGGCAAAAAAGAAACCCACCGTAAATGTGCATTCAATGACAGGTGGCACCGGTGTGCCTCTTCTTCTTTGCACGATCAGCCAGGGACCACACATGATGAACCCCAGGCACAGCAACAGATGTGGTGGTGGAAGGTCAAGCCAGCGCAAAAATAGCTGGGCAAACGTCACCGGGGATTTATCCAGGGCTCGAACGGTGTGGGGCCCGGTGGCCAGGGCTTCAAGGCGACCCAGTGCTAATTGCCAGCCGGACAGGTAGTTAAATAACAGGGTCTCAATTGTGATAAATAACAGGATCGTGGTTGCGAAAGCGATGGCCAGCGAAGGTTTTTTTCGAAAAAAGAGCAGCCACAAAAAACCACCTGCGGCGAAGCTCAGATATGTCACGTGGGCGCCATAGGCCACAAAGAACAGGAAGGCGGCCGCAATCGTGCTCAAGTACTGGCGTTGACCTCCGTTGATGAGCAGCAGGATGCCGGCAAATACGCTGGTGACGCCGAGGCCTGTGACAAGGTATTCGTTGGCTATCAGCAGTGATGTGGGGTCGCAAAAGAGGACGGTCCACAGCAACAGCTGCTGGCTGCCATTCAGGATTGATCTCAAGCTGAAAATGATCAGGCCAACGTATAGCGAAAACATCAGCAGCGGTGTCAGAAAAAACACCTCGTAACGAGTGCCCATCAACCAGGTCAGGCCCGTTTGCGGGAGCATTGCGGCCCATCTCATCGTGTGATGAATTTGCAGCAGGATGCTCCAGTCACCCGTTCTTATGAGTTCTGCAGAATAGTAATATTTTTGAATCGCATCACTGTGTTCTGTGGGGTAGGTCCAGAGGCTTCTCAGCAGGAAGACAAGTACCACGAAAACCAGGAAAAAAAGGATCTTGTGCCCGTAGGTATATTCATGGCTCTTCTGTTTCATGGTCAGCCTGATTTTTGAATCCTTTTACCGCTCATTATTGACCCCGCACCGGCCAGAAAGCCGAACCCCATGAGTATGCTCTGCCAAACGAGCGCCTCGGCAACGGCCAGCGTCCCTGTCACGGCGAAGGGCAATAGTAACGCGGCCAGCGCCGCTTCGCGTACACCAAGCCCGCCGAGGCTGACGGGCAGCAATGCCATCAGTTTTGCCAGCGGCCAGGCCATCAGCCAGACAGAAAAATGCACATCGATACCTATTGCAGTACCGATGTAATAGTTGAGCCAGACAAATGCGGATTGCACAAAAATTGCCAGTAACAGCGAACGTAATGCGGGACCGGGCCTGGCGTAGAGTGCACGGGCAATTTCCAGCACTTTTTTACCAGTGGGGCGCATGGCTGCGGGCAGGTGGCCGGGTCGCAGGTACCGCAATGCCATGAGCGCGGCAACAAGACAAAACAACAAAAACAGGCCCAAAGGGAATAATACCGACCCCAATGCTGAATTAGCCAAATCTCCGGTCAGTATTGCTCCACAGGCAATCAGAATGACCAAAGCAAGCAGGTCGAGAGCGCGGTCCAGGAGCCCGGTAACTGCGGAGACCGTGACACCGTGGTGCCTGGAGATCCATGCCGCCCGAACCACGTCACCCCCGACGATGGATGGAAGCCAGATATTGGCGAACAGGCCGGCCATGTGCGCGCGCAACGCAAGCCCGAATTCGTGGGGGGCTCCTGCCGCATGAACCAGCTGGCTCCATTTGTATGCCGATATCACGTGCCCGATGCCGAACACACACGCTACGGCCAGCCAGCGCCACCAACCAACCAGCGTCATGGCTTTCCAGACTTCACCCATGGGCAAAAGCCAGATGATCGCAGCAAATATTCCGACCGTGACGCCGCCACGCAGGAATAGCGATGCGAGCCTTGATCTTCGCGCTTCAGAATCCAACCCTTCTTAGTCCTCTACTACGTGGCTTGCAAAGATTTCACGTTCCCGGTCCCACGACTGGCGGTCAAACGTGCCGTCGTCGCCAAGGCACCTGGCCGCTGCGCACGCCATGTACAACGCGTGATGCGTATTATCATGGGCATACAGACCCTGGCGCCCGAAGGTGAGAACATTGTCAAGACTATCCACCCATTTATCCAGCAATTCAAAGTTGGTCTCGAAGCCCACGGGGTAGAGGGGGTATGCCTGCGGCAGGCGTTTGACCACGACCTGCCTGACCTCGCACGTGACGGGGATACCGGCTTGCTCCAGGTCGTCAAGAACAAGCTGCATCAGGTCCCTGTCTTCCATTGTCCAGACCTCGTCACCCGCCTGGCAAGGGAGCTCGGCACAAAGCACAGTGGCGTTGCGGGGCGTTTCCCGGGCAGAGTAGTTTTTCGGCTCGG
>JAPHTE010000395.1 GCA_026196445.1 Lysobacterales bacterium | reverse complement strand
AGCGGATTGCCCGGCTCAAGATCGGCGGCACGCCGGTAAAGATCGATAGCCTGCGCGTACGCGAACTGATCGGCGTGGAACCGTGCGAGATCGGCCACCACTTGGGCCGAGCCGGGCGCGCGGTTGAACACCTCCTCAAACAACTGGCCCGCTTCAACCACGTGCCCCTGCTGCTCGAGCACCTGGGCCAGCAATCGCATCGTGTACAGATCTTTCGGTTGCCGGGCCAGGATCCGCTTACAGACATCCGCCGCCTCAACCAGCTTATGTTGATTCTTCAGCGAAAGCGCGAGGCCAACCCAGGACGACTGCAGTTCCGGTGCCAACCCAGTGGCCTTGCGAAACATTCGTTCTGCCAGTTGGAATTGACCCTGTCGGACGTAGAGCGCCCCAAGATCGTCGTAAGGCTTGGCAAATGAGGGCGCCATGGCAATCGCCCGGCGTAACCGGTGCTCCGCCTCTTCCAGCCGCCCTGTCTTGACAAGGATAGAGCCGAGCAAGGCGCTCATCTTGAAATCCTTGCGGTCGCGCTGAATGGCTTTACGGCAGAAACTTTCTGCGCCACGTAAATCATTGGCTGCCAGCAGTTTTTGCAGTTTCTGGAAATTCGGGTTATTCATCCTGGATTCCTTCTTGTCGCCAGCACGGCCCCGTAGCCGGCCATGTAATCCGGGTAACGCAATTCAAAACCGCTGGCGCGCAGTCTGCGGTTACTGGCCCTTTTGCCTTGCCCGGCCTGTTCATTGACGGTGGCGACGGGCGCTGGTTTCCCCTGCATCAATGCCAGCCACTTGACCACCTCAAAACGTGGTGCAGGATTGTCGTCGGTGACCACGTAAAGCATTTCCGGGTTTTCCAGTTCCAGCAGGTGTTGCAACGCACGGGCAGCATCGTCACGGTGAATGCGATTGGTGAAAAAAGGTGGTGCCTGCTGCACTTCCAGCCCTCCGGTGGCCGCCTGGCTGATCAGCCTTTCGCGGCCGGGACCGTAAATTCCCGACAGGCGCGCTACAACGAGGTTTTGTGTACAGCTAGCCGCAAGCCGCTCCATCTCCAGCAGTGTCTCGCCGTTAAACCTGGCCGGGCGTGCGATCGTATCTTCATCGACCTCTGTACCGTTTGACTCCCCGTAAACCGCAGTGCTGGAAACCAGTAATGTCCGGTCCGGTTCCCTATCGAGAGCATTCCAGAGGTTTTTCCAGCCCTGCAGGAAGATCGCCTCGTAGCCGGCCCGGTCACGGTTTCCCGGTGTCGGCATGTAAACCAGCCTGTCTATTCGTCCAGGCAGGGCCTTGAGAGTATTACCCTGCAACAGATCGGCCTGCACACCCCGCACGCCCTCGGGCAGGGTCGAAGGATCGCGTTTCAGGCCGTAAACTGCATGCCCGTCAGCCAGCAACAATTCCGCCAGCACGCCACCAACATCACCACAACCGGCGATCAAGACACGCATCAGGGATTTTCAGCTTGGAGTCTGCTCGCGGGCGGACGTGCACCCGGCAGCGTTCGCAACCAGATCAACCACACCACCAGGGCATCCAGGATGATCAGCGCCTGCCACAGGTACAGGTGAAACCACTCAAAGGCGGTGTAGTTCCATTGGCCGAGATAAAAGAGGCTGATGATCCGGACCAGGTTGAGCAACTGGATGGCAAAAAACCCTATGACAAAACCGATCAGCTTGTTCTTGAAAGGCGCCGGAAATGCGAAGATTGCGGCAAACAGGATGATCACGGCCTCGAGCCCGTTACAGCCCCGCTCTATGCGTACGCCAAAACCGGTGACCTCATCGCGGATGACATTGCCCATGGCGATGACATTCTCGTCAAACACCTTGACCAGCCAGACGCTGATATCCGCAATCATGGATGTGAACGGGAGGATGACGTACTTTTCTGCGGGCTGTAGAATCTCAAGCGTAAACAACCCGATCAGCAGTACCGAAAATATGATAAAAAACCGCAGCATTAAATCTGTCATCCATACGTTTGCAATAGACTTGGCAATGTTACCCAAAGCACTGCGGGCTTGCACGCCGTAAATCGAAGGCGGCATCAGAAGATGGCTCACAGCCAGCAAAATATTTTCCTGATCGGACCCATGGGGTCAGGTAAAACCACTATCGGCAGACAGCTGGCAAAGCTGCTGGGCCTGACTTTTTACGACTGCGACCATGAACTCGAGCGTCTGACCGGGGCCAGTGTCAGCCTGATATTCGATATCGAGGGTGAAGCGGGTTTCCGTCAGCGCGAAAGCCGATTGCTGGATGAGCTCAGTGCCAAAAAAGGTGTGTTGATCGCAACCGGTGGCGGCGTCATCTGTAACGAAGAAAACCGCCGCATTTTGCGCACCCGTGGCTTTGTCGTTTACCTGAAAACCGGCATCGAGCAACAATTAGCCAGGTTGAGCAAGGACAAGAGCCGCCCCCTGCTGCAGGCGGCAGACAGGAAGCGGCGGCTGAAGGAACTGGCGCGTGTGCGCAACCCGCTGTATACCGAGACTGCCGACCTGGTGTTCAGCACTCTAAAGTCAAGCATATACGCCAGTGCAAAAGCGCTTGCAATGGCCATTAGTGAACAGGCCAATCCAATTAACCCGCATATTGCACCAACCAGTAGCGGGCCCCAAAATAAGTAATTGAGAATACGTGAATAAATGACAGCTTCTTTAACAAACTCCGAGGTACACTTTGTACCCGGCTCGCTACTTATTCCAGCCCTAGCTCGTTCAGGCGCGCTTGGACTTGAGCTTCCCTCAATCCATAGTCGTAACTATGGCTTTCAGTCCAGCCCTACGCCCAACCGCACCTATCCGGCGCCAGCATCCGGAATGCTGGTGCAATATGCGGGTTAATACGGAGACGCCCGATGCAGACAGTCAGAGTTGACCTTGCGGATCGCAGTTACACGGTTCATATCGGCGCCGGTCTGCTCAATAGCGGGGGGGCTGTTTTTGAACCCGTCCAGGGCAGCATGGCGCTGGTGGTCAGCAATGAAACCGTTGCACCATTGTACCTGGACACACTGACCGCCCTGTTAAAGGGGGCAGATGTGCAGACCCTGGTGCTGCCGGACGGTGAGTCCTACAAAACGCTCGAGACCTGGTCAAAAATTATCGATCGGCTGGTTGAACTACGGGCCACACGTGACACGACCATCATCACGCTCGGCGGTGGCGTTGTCGGCGATATCGGCGGATTCGCTTCGGCCAGCTACATGCGTGGTATTAACTTTATCCAGGTTCCCACCAGCCTGCTGGCGCAGGTTGATGCGTCGGTCGGCGGTAAAACCGGTGTCAACCACCCACGGGGTAAAAACCTGGTCGGGGCCTTCCACCAGCCCACCGCGGTTTTGATCGATATCAATACGCTCGATACCTTGCCTGGACGCGAATTCTCGGCGGGGTTGGCTGAAGTGGTCAAAATAGCAGCCGTGCGGGACACGGGATTTCTCGCCTGGCTGGAGGACAGCCACGCCGCGATCATGGCCCGAAACCCGGGCACCGTTACGCGCATGATCGAGCGCAGTATCGTCAACAAGGCCACAATCGTGTCAGAGGATGAACGCGAGGCCGGTATCCGGGCGCTGCTGAACTTTGGTCACAGTTTTGCGCACGCTTTCGAGACGCTCACGGGCTATCAACAGTATTTGCACGGCGAGGCGGTGGCGATCGGCATGATGGTCGCAGCGCGGCTCAGCGAGATAAGGGGCTTGTGTGATAACGGTATTAGCCAACGACTCGCTGGTTTACTGACAGCTTTCGGACTGCCACTCGAGGTCCCTGCAAAGCTGGATTCTGAACAAATCCTTGCAACGATGAAACTGGACAAAAAAGTCCTGGGCGGCCAGGCCAGGCTGGTGCTGTTAGAATCAGCCGGCCATGGGCTGATCGACAGCGACTCAAAAACGCAACAGGTGATTGAAGCGATCGAGGCCAGCAGGGCTTGACCGGCAAGTGTGACGGATTGACTGAAACCTGGAACCGCATTTGAAAAACGAAACCTATATCAAGGCCCTGTTACGCCAACCGACCGACCGAACCCCCATCTGGGTAATGCGACAGGCTGGCCGTTACCTGCCGGAATACCTCGAGGTCCGCCGCCAGGCCGGCAGCTTCATGAACCTGTGCACGAGCCCCGAACTGGCCTGTGAAGTGACCCTGCAGCCGTTACGCAGGTTTCCATTGGATGCTGCGATCCTGTTCTCGGACATCCTGACCATACCCGACGCGATGGGGCTGGGTCTCTATTTTGTCGAGGGTGAAGGCCCCAGGTTTGAGAAAGTCGTTACAACGGCCAGTGACGTCAGGCAATTGAAGCGGCCCGATATCTCGACATCCCTGGCGTATGTCACGGACGCGGTGGCCCTGATTCGCAAGAGTCTCGAAAACGAAGTGCCTTTGATCGGGTTCAGTGGCAGCCCGTGGACGCTGGCGACGTACATGGTCGAAGGCGGCTCGAGTAAGAACTTCGCCAAGGCCAAGGGCATGATTTACAGTGACCCTGCAACGGCGCACCGCTTGCTCGACACGCTGGCAGATACGGTTATCGATTACCTCAACGCCCAGATCGAAGCCGGCGCCCAGGCCGTGCAGATATTCGATACCTGGGGCGGGGCCCTGGCGCCCGAAATGTTTGCTGAATTTTCCTTGCAATACATGGGCAAGATCGTTGACGGTCTGCACCGCAACTATGACGGCGCCACCATACCGGTGGTACTGTTCGCCAAGGGTTGCAACGCTCATCTCGAGGCACTGGCTGACACGGGTTGTGACGGTCTGGGTTTGGACTGGACGATTACGCTGGGTGATGCACGTGCCCGGGTCGGAAACCGCGTGTCATTGCAGGGCAACCTGGACCCGGCCATTTTGCTGACCACCCCCGGTGTTATCAAGCAACAGGTCGGGACCACGCTGGCCAGCTATGGTAAGGGCCAAGGCCACGTATTCAACCTGGGCCACGGCGTTACGCCGGACGTGGATCCTGAGAATATGCACGTTTTGTGTGAAAGCGTGCGAGAGCTGAGCCCAGCCTGGCACTGAAAACATTGCGCTTGGCCAACGCTTTCTTTACCCTGCGGTTCTCCGATTGGCACACTGGTCATCTTTTATGAGT
>JAPHTE010000379.1 GCA_026196445.1 Lysobacterales bacterium | reverse complement strand
TATCGATCAACAACATGTCAGTTTTTCCATCGCCGTTGAAATCTGCAAACACACTGGCGTCGTTTTCGACCGGGTCGTTGTCATGGTCGCCACCAACGTTTGCCGCGGGTACCAACGTATCGATGCTCGCTGCAAATTCACGGCCGAAGTGATTCTGATAAACCATCCACGTGGCGTCGTCGTTGAGTACGCCGGACGGGTAAACCAGGTCCGGATAACCGTCGCCATTCCAGTCCTGAAACCGGACCAGCTTGTCGGTGTCCTCCGGCACCTGGCCGATATGTTGCGCAGTGGTAAATCCCAGCCCGGTGTTGAGTTGGAATTTCCAGGCACTATCCGGATCACCCCAGGCCAGGTCAGCCAAACCATCCGCATTCAGATCAACCGGCAAAAGATAGTTAACTCGTGGCAACCCCTGGTATTCAGGCGCATCACACAGATTCGAAAATGTACAGTCCTCTCCCAGTGCAACGACGCTGCGGCGATTGAAAGCATTTAGCCCATTCGACTCCATCAGCACCCAGAAGGAAGCCGTATTGACTTCATAAGCGGCTTTTTTTGAACTGGCCGCCACATGGCTGGATTGCGAGTTTTCCACGCAGTTGGAAATACACCGCTGGTAGTCACGCCAGACATGTAAAAGCAGGTCCACGGCGCCATCGCCGTTGAAATCAAACACCTTCGCATCCGGCGTATTTGAGCTGTTGCCGGCCGCTGGCTCCCAAATGAAGAATGGCGGCGAGACACTCTGTTCCCATTCTGCACCCTTTATAAATGGAAACAGTTCGCTGTTATCAAGTTCCAATTCAACCGGGTCGGCTACACGCGGCGCAGACGCTGGCGTTGTCGTGTTGAGCAGCAGACTGACAAACCAGGCGTTCCCGGTGGGATCGGTGTGGGTATGTAAAATGTCACTCAGCCCGTCCCCGTTGAAATCCAAGATACGAATGTGTGACTCCAGGTCTTCGCCTGCAAGCGAGAACCGGTGACCGGGATTCAGTTCTACTTCCCCGGATAAACTGTTGCCCGCGGATAAGCGGGTCACCCAGGTATAGTCATCAGTCGCCTTGGAATACTTGACGTATACCACGTCCTGGTAACCGTCAGCATTGATATCGACCGCCAAAACGCGTGGCGGTGTCTTGCCGGCTTTTTGGGGAAGACTGAATTCCGTCGTCCACTCGTTGAAGTTTGCAGCGCTCGTCGCTTTCTGTACATGCAAATAGTGCCTGGCGCTCCTGGATTCCGTATACAGCAGATCCGGCCTGCCATCGCCACTGACATCAGCGAGTAATATTCCGCTCAGCGTTCGTTTCGGCAGCAGCCCGTTCAACGCCCAACCGGTTTGATCGACCCTTGATTCGCTCTTCAGCCATTCGAAGCGGGTGGATGGATAACAGGTCACACGCGCAACAGACCGGCACTCGGTAAATGCCACTAATATCTGCCGGCCCAGTCCGTCCTGACCATAACTGAGGTCATAAACACGCAGGTCTTCCAGCGCACCGCCCGCCGTCTTTCGGCCCTGCGAACGGATGCTCGTCAACAGGCGCCGTTGCTCAAATTGCACACCTGCAAGAAAACTGTGGGTCAGGTCCTGATCTTCGGTGCGATTGATGTAAGTGAATGAAAGCCGTGCACTGGGTTGCGTACCGGCGCGCACGTTGCCCGTGTAGTCGATCGTGCTCAGCGAATAAGCCACCGGGCCGGCGCTATTCTCCACGTAACCATACAAGATGTAATCTCCGGAGCGATCTTGCATGCGGTTCCGGGCCCAGACCAGCACAGTGGCCTCATTTTCGCTGCCGCGCGCTTCGATGCGTGAGTCCGGGCTGTTTCCATATTCAATGACTGTTCCGTCCTTGCGCTCTACCCTGAACCAGGCAGGGCCATTGCCGGCTGTTCCGAAGGATGTGATCCTTGAAAAGTCATCGAATTCGGTGCGGTATTGGGTGCCGTCGGCGCCATCAACCCCGCTGGCCGGGTCTGAGACCAGGCGCTCGCCATCCAGGCAGAACCGGTCTTCGTCGTTCAAACCGATACGTTTGGGCCTGCTGATGCCATCCTGTTCGATTGTTTGCGGGCAACGGGATATTGCCGAAACACCGCCCAGCGTCCAGCCTACACCGACTTC
>JAPHTE010000281.1 GCA_026196445.1 Lysobacterales bacterium | reverse complement strand
TGCAGCTCGGCATGCACCTCGAGTTTCACGACCCACGTCGAAGCCAGGTCGCCCCCGGGTAAATATTGGAACGCGATTTTACCTGTTTGTTCCGGTTTTGTCTGTAACAGAATGTATTTGGGCGAATTTGAAAGTAGCGCTACAACTCGATCGAGTAACGCTGCCGGATTTCCTCGCCCAGCGCTTCCTTGAGCGGACCGAGATGCGCTTCGAAGTTGCGCCATTGCTCGGTGCCTTCGCTGTAAATAGGTCGGCGGACCTGTTCCGAACTGGGTGTGCGCACCGCGCGCTCGGTTTCATAAAAGCGCAGGCATTGCTCTTCAAATTCCAGCCCACAGTATTCCAGCAATGCACGGATTTGTGCCTCGGTATCGGCCACCATTTCTTCGTACTGCACGCGGTGTACGCGCCCGGGCAGTACCGCATCCCAGTGGTCCATCAGCCTGACGTAATCGCGGTAATACTTGCCGATGTCCTCGAGGCTGTAGGTGAACCTCTGGCCGTGGGCGAACAGCTGCTTGAACCCCGAGAAACAGCCGCCCATCGGGTGGCGTCGCGCGTCGATGATCCTGCTGTTGGGCAAGATCAGGTGGATCAGGCCGATATGGCGAAAGTTGTTCGGCATCTTGTCGATGAAAAACGGCGTACCTTCACTCCGCTGGATGCGCGTGCTTTCCAGGTAACCTTCACCCAGTTCCCGGACCTGCTTCGGTGTCAGGTCCACCAGGTTCTCCGGGTATTTGCCGGATGGGTCCTTGCGGGATTTTCCACCGAGCTTTCGTGAAATACCGATGATGTCCTGCAACTCCGAGGTGCCCTCGACCTGTGAGTGGCTGGCCAGGATCTGCTCCAGCAGGGTGGAACCGGCCCTCGGCAGGCCGACGATGAATATCGGGTCCGGCGCCTCGCAACCCCAGCCTTTGCGTTGCTCAAAAAACGCCTTGTCGAGGGTCCTGACCTGCCGCACCGCCTCCAACACGTTCACCTGCGGGTTATGCCGGTGTTCGATGCGGCGAATGGCGTTGCCGCGCCGATAGAATTTGAAGGATTCGTCAAATTCACCGCGGTCTTCGAGCGCCTTGCCCAGTGCAAACGCGAGGTGGGCCTGGTCATCGGCGTCACCGCCTTCGGCGGTAACCTGTTCACGCATGCTGGCAATGTCTGCGTCGCTGAAGTCAAAGAATTTGAGGTTAGCCAGGCTCCAGTAGGCCTCGCCGACCTCCGGGCTCAGGCTGATACACTTTCGGTAGGCAGCGATCGCATCCTCGAGCCGTCCCACCGTTTTCAGCGTGTGTCCGTAGCTCATCTGGGCCCGGGCCTGGTTGGGGTAGTCCTTCAGCACTTTTTCATAAATTTGGAGCGCCTCTTCGTGTTCGCCGATACGAACCAGGATGGAGGCCTTGAGGGTCAGGAAGTTGGGGTTGTTCGGCTCCTGCGCCAGCAATCTCGCGGTTTCGACCAGTGCGGGCTCCGGCCGTTGCAGGCGCATCAGGATCATCGCGTAGCTGTGTCTCGCTGCGTGAAAATCCGGGGCCAACTCAAGGCAGCGTTCAAGTAGCAGGCTGGCGTCTTTTAGGTGGCCGAGCTTGTAACCGATATCGGCGAGCATGCGTATGGCCGTCACGTCTGTGGGAAACGCCTTGAGGACCTCGCGCACGATGCGTTCAGCCTTTGCGGGTTTTCCGTCGCGCATCAGTTTCATGGCATCCAGCAGTTCGGGATGCCGGGTGGAAAGCTCGAACTGCTTTTCGAAAGCCTGTTGGCTGCCTTCTATATCGCCCGCGACGGATAGCTGGTGGCCCAGGCTGAGCCAGGAAGGGGCATGCCCGGGATCCAGCGACACCGCCCGGCGCAGGTGGCTGATGGCTTTTTCACCATTACCGACCGCGCCGTAACACTGGGCGATCTCCCGCAGAAAATCAGGGGAGTCGCGATATTCGGCATAAAGCGGTTGCAGGATTTCCAGGCCCTTGTGCGGCATTCCCTGCAGCCGGAAGGCAGAGGCCATGATCCGTTTTGCCTTGGTGATGCCGGGATATATTTTCAGGATTTCCTGCGCCTGTTCTGCGGCCAGGCGGGGGTCGTGGGCCAGCAGGCCAACCGCGTTATCCAGGGCGGTTTGCAGATCTCCGGTGCCGTTGTTATTGCTCTTTGACATGGGCGGTATTATCCACGATTTTCCGGCTCAAATTGTGGCTCACAGGACATTTAAAATATATGCTGTTAGTATGCTATTGATTAAGCGTTGAAAATAACAACGCAATATTCGCCATTGATTCAGCCCAGACACAGTACAGGTGCACTTATCCAGTAAACAGTAAAGCAGGAGAATAACGTGAGGACACTCAACCGGACCCAATTGGCAAAGTCCATTTCGATGGCGCTGGCAGGCTCATTCGTTGCCGCTACGGTGGTGATACCGGCGCAAGCGCAGGAGGAAACGACGGCCATGCTTGAAGAGGTTATCGTTACCGCGCAAAAACGGGAGCAGAACCTCCAGGATGTCGCTGTTTCGATACAGGTGCTGGGGAACCAGCAACTGGAAGACCTGGATGTGCGTTCCTTCGGAGACTTCATTGATTTCCTGCCGACTGTTTCGTATACGTCCCAGGGTGGTCCTGGCGGACCCGGGTTTGGGCAGATTTACATGCGTGGCATCGCCTCCGGTGGCGATGGCAACCACTCGGCATCCATGCCGTCAGTCGGCTACTACCTGGACGAACAACCCGTCACCACCATCAACCAGGTGCTGGACATTCACATGTACGACATCGCCCGTGTTGAAACACTGGCGGGGCCACAGGGCACATTCTATGGCCAGGGCAGCCAGTCGGGCACGATCCGCATTATCACCAAGAAACCGCTCATGGGCACAACCGAAGGCGGCTATGACCTCGAGGTCAATGCGACCAAGAGCGGTGATCCGGGTTATAACCTGAATGGTTTCTGGAATTTTCCACTGGGCGAACGCGCCGCGATCAGGCTGGTGGCCTGGCACACAGAAGAAGGCGGTTATATCGACCAGGTGCCCACCACCATGCATTTCCCCGGTCCTCAGCCCCACACGGTCGATAACTCCGATTTCGTCGGCAAGAACGAAAACGAGGTGACCAAGACCGGTTTGCGGGCAGCCCTGAAGGTTGACCTGGATGAGAACTGGGCCGTTACCACTAGCATCAATGCGCAGAACTCGGATCACGAAGGTTACTTTGAGCACAACCCGGAATTCTTCGGCGATTTGGAAACCGGCAGGTTGTGGCCGGCGAGCGGCATCGACGACTGGTACCAGGCATCACTGACCCTGGAAGGCAAGCTCGGCGATATCGACATGGTCTACGCGGGTGCGTACCTCGACCGCGACCAGAATTACCAATACGACTACAGTGATTACACCGAGTACTGGGCCTACTACCAGGCTTATTACTCGGCATCCGATCCCTGGTGCGTTTATTACAATGACATCGGCGAGTGTGCCATCGGCACGCAATACGTGGATGCACAGAACGCGTTCACGCGCCAAAGCCACGAGTTGCGTTTCCAGTCTCCAGCGGATCAGCGTGTACGCTGGACCGGCGGCCTGTTTTATCAAAAACAGAAACATGACTTCGACCTGCAATATACCGTTCCGGATTCGGCTGTCGCGTCTTCCGTGGTCGAGGGTGGCCATGTCGTCTGGCAGACCAAGCAGGTTCGAATAGACCGCGATACGGCCGCGTTCGGAGAACTGACCTTTGACTTCACCGACAAGTTGTCAGGAACCATTGGCGCGAGGTATTTCGAGTACGAAAATTCACTTTACGGATTCAATGGTTTTCTGCGCCATTGCACCGGGCAGTATATCGACGGCGAATTCGTCGAGATCCCGGCAGACGAAGGCGGTGAAATACAGTACCCCTGCTTTAACACCCGTATCCTCGATGACGTGGCGAAGGGTGATGACTGGGCCTTCAAGGGTAACCTCGAGTATCGATTTGATACTGACAAGATGGTTTATATCACCTGGTCCGAGGGTTTCAGGGCGGGTGGTGTAAACCGGGCACGCGTGGAAGGTATTCCCAAGTACGGGCCGGATTTTGTCACCAACTACGAATTTGGCTGGAAAACCACGCTGGCCGGTGGTGCGGTGCGGTTCAACGGTGCGGTTTACCTGGTCGACTGGGATGATTTCCAGTTCGGTTTCCTCGATTTTGACGTTTCCAACCTGACCATCGTGCAGAATGTCGGTAATTCCCAGACCCGCGGCGTCGAATGGGACCTGTCCTGGGCTGTGGACGACCACAATACATTGAAGCTTGCAGGTTCTTATAACGACGCGGAGCTCAAAACGGCGTTCTGGCGAGACCAGGGTGACGAGGATGATGGTCTTCCACCAAATGCACCGAAAGGAACCCCGATGCCCTATGTGCCGGAACTGCAGTTGACAGGGATATGGCGCACCAATTTCGAGGTTGCGGCTATGCCGGGATTCTTCCAGGCGGCACTTTCTTACACGGGCGCACGCTGGAATGACCTCGATACGCTGAATGTGCCCGCCAGGCAAAAAATGGATGCCTATACGATCCTGAACCTGTCAACGGGTATCGAAAAGGACAACTGGGCGCTCTCGC
>JAPHTE010000056.1 GCA_026196445.1 Lysobacterales bacterium | reverse complement strand
GGCGGTGGTACGGAAGTTACTCAGCGAGATACGCATGACCCGCATGCCTTTCCATACAGTGGGGCCAAACCAGGCTTCACCGCTTTCATTGACACGATTTATGACTTCATCGGTACGTGCGTCGTGATCGCCGTTGGAGTCGATAAACCGCACCAGTCCCTGGTTGATGACCGGCGCGGAGAGCACTTCGACGCCGGGTAGTTCAGCGAGTTTCGACACCAGTTCCCGGGTCAGGTCGCAACAACGCTCGATCACCTGCGCAACACCGCTGCGTCCTAAAGTCCGCAGCGCTGCGTAAATCGGGATACCACGCGCACGTCTTGACCATTCTGGCCCCCAGTCGATCTGGTCACGCACGTTGTCAACCTCGACCTTGTAAGCGGCCGGTATCGACATCGCGCTCTTGTGTGCCTCGGTGTCCGCAACGAAGGCGACACCACTGTCGTAAGGAACATTCAGCCACTTGTGCGCGTCGGTCGCCCATGAGTCGGCTTTTTCGACCCCTTTTACCAGGTGGCGCAAACGTGGGCTGGAGGCCACCCACAGGCCAAAGGCGCCGTCGATGTGCACCCAGGCGCCGTGTGTGTGGGCCAGGTCGCAGGCTTCGTCGAACGGGTCAAAGGCGCCGCGGTTCAGGTCGCCGGCGGCCAGTGACACGATGGTCGGCATGTCCGGATTCCTTGCAAGTTCGGTTTCAAGGGCGTTGACATCGATGGTGCCATCATCGTGCATCGCGACCTGCACGACCGCAGCGGTGCCGATACCGAGATGACGCAGTGCACGTAACAGGGTCTCGTGGTGCTCACCCACGATGACGCGGATTGGTGGGCTGCCGGCCAGTCCCTGGATCTCGACCGACCAGCCCTTGTCGGCCAGAATCCTGTGGCGGGCCGCCGCCAGGGCGGTGACGTGCGCCATCTGGCAACCGGTGACGAACGCGAAGGAAGCGTGCTGCGGCAAGCCGAGGATGTCTTTCAGCC
This sequence comes from Lysobacterales bacterium, assembly GCA_026196445.1. Taxonomy (GTDB): domain Bacteria; phylum Pseudomonadota; class Gammaproteobacteria; order Xanthomonadales; family SZUA-36; genus SZUA-36. The sequence continues at coordinate 8,001 of JAPHTE010000056.1, read as the reverse complement.
AGTCCGCGGCAACGTCTTCGATGATGGCGGCAGATGGTGAGCAGGCGAAGGCAGCCGCGTTCTGGTCCCAGGCCGAGGTTAGCCAGTCGGCGGCGATCGTGACCGGGATCCCGCCGCCGATGACCCAGCCAAAGAAGCGCCCACTACCGGTATTCAAAAGGCCTTCACGTGCATCTTCTGCGAGTTCGTCGATCACTTGCAGTGGTGGCAGGCCAGTGTTGGTCAATTCCTTCCTCAAGCGCCCGCGCAGCTTGTCCGGATCGGTTTCTATACTGACTTTCTGGTGATCGAAAGAATCAATGTATTCGGCGGCAAGTTCTGCTGCGCGTTTCAATTCGGAATTCAAATCGTGGTCTCCAGGTTTGTCCATTGATTATTGACCATTGAAGGTACATTGACCACCCGCTTATTGCGCAAAATCTGCCTTTCGTTCAGAGGTAGTTCAGGCAGGGTGTGGATGATACAACTGCAGGGAGACGGTCAAGGAGCAAAATTGTGAATATATGTTTTGATACAACCAAGCAACTCGTTGCCCTGTTTGTCGTGGTCATTGCGGCAACCGCCTGTACTGCCAGCGTTAGGGTGATGCCAGGCAAGGATAATGTGAACCGCGTCGTAGCGCGTGACATTGAAAAGCACTGGGCTGAGAAGGCGGCCCATAAGGCGGCCGTCAAGTATTGTGAAGAGCGCGGCTTGGAGGCCGTTTTCACCTACGACGAGGTCTGGTATGAAGGAACCATGGACGAGCGCCAGCGAACAGCCATCCGCAGGCAGTCAGAGGCGGCCACCGTTATCGGAGGTATCATCAAGTCAAATGGTGATCACGATGCCGGAACGGTCCTCGAAAGCGCTGGTGCGGCCGGTTCAACGATGACGTCTGGCAAGGACTACACGGCAGAGATCGAATTCACCTGCCAGGCGGTCTAGGCTCTTTTTATTCTGACCTTTAAACCCAGGAAAGATAAAGGCCCCGCGGGCCAATGTAGGCGCTCGCGGGGCCAAGGTCATGCGACCAGTTGAGGGAGTGTAACTCCCGAATTACTCGATGCGCTCGATGGTCACCTCGACCACCGGGTTGCGCCAGTCTTGTGCCGGCGAGAGGTCGCCGATGCCTTGAACGCCGTAATGAACGTGGATGTAACCTTCGCCGTTTGTATTGATTCCGGCACCCGTTGCACCGTTGTCGCCGTCAGCACCGCCCACGGTCGTATCAGTTTCTGCATTGGCCTCGCTGCCCGCGTCATAGCCGTTGGCAAAAACGCGGGTCATATCGCCAACACCGCGCGGCAGTTTGGCACCACGTACGGCCCAGAATCCGTCGTTGGTCATTCCCAGCATGGATGCCACGCTGAGGTACTTGGCATTGCCCGCGGCGCTGATGATGGTGGAATTGGAATCACCGGGGAAAATGACGGGTGGTATCATCGGGCCGTTATCTTTTGGTAATGCGACCGCATCCCAGACGCCGTTAGCCGAGGCGACTTCGTCCAGCAAGTGGAACGGATAGCCGGTTTCCGCCACGGTGGCAAGCGCAAAGTACAGGTCGTAATCGCTATCTGCCATAGATGGCACTGGCCCCAACTCGAAAAGCTGGAATGCATTGGTGTGGGTCGCGATGACCGGCGGTGAGAGAGGCTGGCCCAGGGTCGCATTCTGGATCGTGACCTCGTACATACGGTCATTGCCGCCGGCCATGGCGGCAGGTGTCAGGGCGATGCTGCCAGCGACAAGCGCAGCACCCAAAAGAACGCTCTTCAAATTTGCTACTTTCATATGATCAACTCCTTATTTATATGCTCGGATCGGCCAGGAAAGTCTTTACCCTGGTCAGGAATGCGCTAGGTATGAAACTGCTTCCATGAATAACTCTGGTTGCCGTTTGCAGGTAGCGGCTGACCGACTGGTGTCGGTTTGGAAGCGGATACGTGGGCCGAAGAGAAAAGGTTACACGAGCACCCGGAGAATTTTTATTTCAGCAGATTTTCTGCCGAAACACGTGGCGCTGCTGATGGAATCTAATCAGCGATTCCCTTGCTGCGGCTAAGCGCGTGCCACCACGCGGCGATGCCGATACTTACCGCGGCCATTAACAAGCCTGGGAGAATGTGAAACATGATGATATGCGACGGCTCATACATGCATGCCAGTTGCATGAACAGGGCAGGCAGCATACCGGCAACCAGGCCGACAAACATGCCTGCACGGATGGGTCTCAATGGGTAATTCCGGCCGACGACCAATAACCCGGCCACGGTTACCGGAAGCGAATAAATCATCGCTTCAAGCCAGCAGTGGTGACGGTCTCCCAGCGTGGACGGTTCGAGTGCAGGGCTGACCAGGCCGATGAGATACTGGATCAACCAGAGCGCAATAAGGAACAGGCCAGTGGTCGCAAACCGTCCGGTCAATGCACCTGGGACGGCAGAGCGGAATGCTGCAAGGCTGACCCACAGGATGGCGGCCACCCCCAGCATGGTCTCCAGCAGGAAACGCGGTTTCGAAGCGAGTTGCATCAGAGCGCCCGGGCGGATCGGGTCAATCAGCAGGGTTACCACGACCACAAAACAGGTGCTCAACAGGAACCACGCCAGTGCAACCAGGTCGATATTTCGCGGTGGCGAGACTGGCGCCAGGCCACTGCTAAGCTCTGAAATCAATGTCTTGTAATCTTTCACAGTGTTTCCGACTCCATTTCTATTCTCAACTTGCGGATAGCCCGGTGTACACGAACCTTGACCAGGCTCTGAGAAATCCCCAGTTTCTCTGCAGTCTCCGCGACGCTCAAACCTACGATCTTTGTCAACACCAGCACTTCCCTGTGTGGTTCCGGTAGTGCATCGAGCAACCGGCTCCTTGTCATCTCGGCCTCCGCTTGGTTCGCGTGGTCTGACTGTTCCAGGACCTCCTGCGTTTCCTGGTATTGGTCAGTTACTGTTTGCCGCGTGCGTTGCTTACGCAACGTGTCGATCGCCTTGTGGCGAACGATTGCGAACAACCAGGGCCGAAACGGCCTGCGCCGGTCATAGGTGTGCCTGGCCTGGTGTATGGCAATCAATGCCTCCTGAACGCAATCCTCGACGAAATGACCATTGCCGAAGCGGTTGCGCAAAAAGCCATGAATGACTTGCGTCAGCTCGCTTAACAAGGCCCGGTAATCACTCTCGATACCCGCCTGCGCATTGGCCATCATGCGCGACCAGCGCAGTTCGTCGGACTCGTATTGCAATGAATTTTCTTCCGTGTTTTCCATGTATACCGGCAGGTCCGGGACAGGGTTTATCCCCGGACTGCTGATCGAAACAGACCTTGATGCTAACAAAGAAGTCAATTCAGTCACAGCTTCATCCAGTTTCCCCGGCTACGGCCACTATTTCAGTCGGATACGTCTGCCGGTACAAAAGGGTTACAGGTTTGAAAAAAACTGCAGGCTCCTTCAATCCGTGAATTGGAACGAACCTGACTCCTTCAATCTTCGTAAGGCAGGTCCGGAGGGCAGCGCCCGGGCTTCAGCTTGTACAAATCCTGGATCAGCCACAGACGCCAGATCCAGATGACCGTGATCAGTATTGCAGCAGCGGGAGACGCGGGCGCCGGCATGGCGATGGCCACGACATCGTAGAAGCCGTGCAGGATAGCTGTACAGATGTAAGCGAGCAAAATCGTCAAAACCCGGGTCCTTTTACACAGGAAGGCACGACCGATGTAATAGCCCCAGATGGATGCAAAAACGATGTGTACCAATGGCCCCGCAAAGCCCCTGGCCCATGCATCCACACCAGTGTTGCCGTGCAGGTACTGGAAATTTTCCAGCATGGCAAAACCCAGCGCGATGAACGAAGCGTAGATGATGCCGTCGATCGGCTCGTTGAAGTCCTTGAAGCGGATGACGAATAGCAGGAACGGCAACAGCTTGGCGAGTTCCTCGATACCGCCGATTGCAAGTACGGAGTAGGCAAAAAGACCGGGAATGGAGTACTCGACCAATTCATACGGGTTGTGGCGCAGTTCCACCAGGTCCAGCGACCGGTACATCAGCCCGCTCAGATAATACGCACCCATGCCAAGGACAAACGTAAGCAGCAGAAGGTAGACGGGTTCCGGCAGACGCCGGTCCTTGTAATAGTGGTAGCCGGCCCAGAACAGCACCGGCAGAATGATCGGCAATTGGTGCAGGAGATGATCCATCAGTTTGAATGATAGGGGCTTGGGGTCGCTACGTCACGTCCACGTATCGTTTTACCCGCTTGAACCCGAGCCGATACAATAGAGACTTACGTTAAAACAGATACAGGAGCGGACGCGGATGAAAATGATCGAAATCTGGATCAACTGCCCCGACCAGGAAACAGCCCACACAATATCCGACGCGCTCATCGCCAGCCGCTGGGTCGCCTGCGCGAATATATTTCCGGAGATCGAGAGCAGATACCACTGGAAGGGGCGTATCGAGCGTGATACGGAGGTGCCCCTGGTGGTCAAGACACGTAAAGAGTATTTTTCGCTGGTGGCTGAAGAGGTTCGAAATCTTCATCCCTACGAGACACCCGGCATCGTCGCTGTGCCCGTCAAGCGCGTGAATGACGATTACCTGGAGTGGGTTTACTCTGAGACAGAGCGATCGGCAAGGCAATAAGGGGGAGGAATTTCCGGCTTGCCACCTGCTCAAAATTGAGAGCGCCGCAGTCAAAATGAACCTGGCCGCATTTTTCGTGTAACGTTTCTATTGCTGGTGTGTCCTTACCTGTAGTTACACGGGAATTTCGATGCAAGCAGTATCCGACGAACAATTGATCGAGTGGGTGGCCAATGGCGATGCGTCCTGCCTGGGCACGCTGTTTGAGCGCTACCACACCAACGTATACCAGTATTGCCTGCGCATGACCCGCAACCCCGGATATGCCGAGGACATCACGCAGGAAATATTTCTCAGGGTGTTGAAGAAAGCCGGTAGTTTCCGTCACGAAGGTACTTTCAAGGGCTGGCTGTTCAATATCGCACGCAACCTGACCCTGGATTATTTGCGCAAACAGAAGCGCCACGCCGCCCCGGTGCCAATGGACGAATACACGGAATCACAGCTGGTTGACCACCATACGGCTGAACAGGCCGCCTCCGGTTCCGAGCAAATTGGCACGCTGGAGAAGGCCCTGGCGTCATTGCCACCGCATTACCAGGAAGTCATCTGGCTGGGGCGTTTCGAATTCCATTCTTTCAAACACCTCGCGCAGGCGCTCGGCTGCAAGACCGGCACCGCGCGGGTGCGCATGCACCGGGCCATGCAACAACTCAACGTAGCGTTTACCGACCTGGGAGGAGTTCCACACGATGCCTGACAAGAAAACCACTTCCGTACCTTTCGAGAGCGTCGACACCGCCGAGCAAAACCTGTGGACGGCGCTGGGTGATTTGCCACGTGATGAGCCTTCACCGGATATGCGGCGCTCATTTTACCAGCGCCTTGAACAGGCCAGCTCCCGGCGTTGGAGTGAACGCCTACGCGACTGGCTGGGTATGCGCAACAACGCTGGATGGATTACGGCTAGCGCCTGTGTACTGATCGGTTTTGGCGTGGCTCAGTTGACCAACCAGCCACAACCCGGTGACCAGGACCGCCTGGCAGCGTTGGAGCAGAACATCAACCTGTTGAACCGTGAGCTGATCCTGGACCGCCTGCAGGACGAGGCCCCCGGAACACGCCTGGCGGGTGTTTATGATGCCCGTAACGTGGTCGCGGACGATGCCCAGATCGCACAGGCCTTGTTACAGCGTGCAGCCACCGACCGCTCATCGTCCGTACGCTCGGCCGCCATCGGTGCACTGGGGTCGCAACTGAATTCCGACACGGTGGGCGGCGAATTGATGTCGTTACTGGAAAACGCCGACTCACCGATTGTGCAACTGGCGCTGGCCGACCTCGTGCTGCGCAACGGGAACGCAATGCAACTGGCGCAATTGCAGCGCCTGGCAGATGAAAAGCGCCTGAATCCGGATATCGCCAGGCATGTCAATAAATCACTCGGGAGTGAATCGATATGAGAAATGTCTTAGCAGCAGCCGGCATCCTGGTTTTGTTATGCAGCCCCGTGCTTGCTGCAAACCGTGTTGAGGAGTCCCGCACGTGGTCCGAGAGGTTTGCTGTAACGCACGCGGCGCCCACCCTGGAGATCAGCAATATCTGGGGTGACGTGACCGTCCGCACCGGCAATACCGGCGAGATATCGGTAACCGTCAGCGAGTACCGCTCGGCGCCTGACCAGTCTCGTTTCGAGCGCTCACAGGAATACCTCAAGCTGAATATAGAAGCCGATGAAAACAGCGTTTCCATGTGGGTAGGTCATCACGATCGTAATTGGCACGGCCACAACCCTTGCCGTGGTTGCCGGGTTGACTACCGTTTTGAAATCGTGGCGCCGGCGGACACACTGCTTGATGTCGGCACCGTCAATGACGGCCGGGTCGAAGTGAGCGGCATAACCAGCGTGTTCAATGCGAGCAACGTCAACGGGCCGGTCTCCGTATCCGGGCTGGATAACTGCACGGTATTGGAAAGTGTCAACGGCGAAGTCAGCGCCAGTTTTGCACATGCGCCAGACCAGGATTGCAACATTGAAACTGTCAACGGTGACATCGAGTTGAAGCTGCCTGAGAAAGCTGGCCTGAACGTGGCCATGGACCTGTTCAACGGACGTATGAAGACCGAATTCCAGGTCGATCCGCTGGCCATTCCCGCACGCGTGGAAGAGAGCCGTTCCGACGGCCATTACCGTTACCGTATCGATCAGGCAGCCGGTGTCAGCATTGCTGGCGGCGGTCCCACTTTTACCATTTCATCGATCAACGGTGATATCCGAATTCAGAAAAACCGTTAAGGAGAGTCCCATGAGAGATTACATCAACAAAGCAGCCCTGGCCGTGTTATTTTCGTTATTCGCCGCACAGGCGTCAGCGCAGGCACAACCCCAGCTTATCAACATCCCATTGAGCAGGCCGGGTGAGCCGATCGAGTTGGATATTTCGATCATTTCCGCCCGCATCGAGGTCATCGGTGAGGACCGCGAAGACGCCGTGTTCGAGGTCACGGTCGAGGAAGGTGCCCGTAAGATCATTACACCTTCAGGTACAAAGTCACTCAAGACTGCCGCCTTTTCGCTGGAAGTGGAGGAGAGGGACAACCACATCTCGGTTGATACCGACTGGCGGGCCAAGAAGGTTAACGTCGTGGCGCGGGTGCCACGCCTGGCAAACCTGAATCTGTCGACGGTCAATAACGGAGAAATCATCGTCAGTAATATCACCGGGAAGCTGGTGCTGGAAAACGTCAATGGGCCCATTACTGCCAGTAACATCAGCGGGTCGGTCATCGCTGAGGCGGTTAACCGGGATATCAGTGTCAGCTTCGCGAGCCTGGATACCAGCCAGGCCATGTCGTTCACCTCGGTCAATGGCGATTTGAAGCTTGGTTTACCGAGTGATGCCGGTGTGGAATTGCACATCGACAGCTCGGAAGGTGAGATTTACTCGGATTACGAGGTTGAGATCCAACCTACGGAACCAGAAGTGATCCGTGAAGACGGCCCTGGCGGTGTCGAGGTGAAGGTGAAGAATATGATCGTCGCAAACATCAACGGCGGTGGCCCTGTCATCCGCTTGAAGACACTAAACGGCAATATCGAGATTACCAAATCCGGTAACTGAATACCCCGGGAACGTTCCTGATCGGGCCGGGTGCGCGCGTTGCACCCGGCCCTTTTTAGATCTGAGACCTCCGTACTCGGCTTGCCTTGATCCATCCTGAAAGATCAGTGCACCGTGTTTATGTGCAACTTTAGAGCGGACCCGGATGACGGCTTTCTTGCAAGAACCGGATAGCTAGAATTTCCCACGATGTATAACCGCTTTCGGCCAAGAGCGGTCGGTGCGTCAATGGAACCCCTTGCCAAAAGCTATTTCTATATCGAATTAGTGCATCCAGAAGTTTTACATCGAGACCCGCCTCGCGAT
>JAPHTE010000482.1 GCA_026196445.1 Lysobacterales bacterium | reverse complement strand
TGGTAGGCAGAACTGGCGCCAGATCAGGTTAGAAATGTGAGCTTCAGGGCCGCCACGTGGGTACTGGTTCTTGGCGGCTCGCTCACCTTTGCACCGTTTCTCGCGGCGACCGAGCCGTTTGAAATTCCCCTGTGGCAGGGAATTGCACCCAGCAGCGAGGGCGCTGTGGCAGTCATTGAGGTCACCGAGGAGCGCGGTGCGCCCGGGAAACCGAATCGCTGGGTCACCGGTGTGACGATACCCACCATCACGGTCTACCGCGCACAGGACGCCAACAACACCGGTGCTGCAATCCTGGTGATGCCCGGTGGCGGTTACGCCGGCCTCGCGATTGACAAGGAAGGCCACGACGTGGCCCGTTACCTGAATTCCATCGGCTTGACCGGGATCGTCCTGAAATACCGCCTGCCGAGGCCCGATGGGTTTGTCTTTGCCCACGACGTGCCACTGCGCGATGCGACCCGTGCCTTGCGTATGATCCGCCATCGTGCCCGGGAGTGGGCCGTTGATTCCACCCGTGTCGGTGTCATGGGTTTCAGTGCCGGTGGCCACCTGGCATCGACCCTGGCGACTCAATTTGGACGCATCAGAGGTAATCCGGATGATCCCGTGGACGGGGAATCCGCGCGCCCGGATTTCCAGGTGCTGGTCTACCCGGTCATCTCCTTCAAGGATCGTATTACGCATGCGGGTTCACGCCGAAACCTGGTCAGTGAAAACCCGCCTCCCGAGCTTGTCGATCGTTACAGCAACGAACTGCAGGTAACGGATGAAACTCCACCGGCGTTCCTGGTCAGCACCTACGACGACCCGGTCAAGGCCGAGAACAGTCTGTTGTACTTCAAGGCATTGCGGGCGGCCGGGGTGCAAGCAGAGTTGCATATCTATGAGGTCGGCGGTCATGGTTACGGCATCATCCCGACGGGCAAACCCGTAGCCAGCTGGCATCACCGGATGTTTGAATGGATGAAGCAGCGTGCTCTGCTGACCAGGTGAACTGCAAAGCATGACAGTGGATCACAGCATACGCCTGGACCAGGCGGAGATTCAGGCGGTATTGGAGGCGGTACTCGGCAAGCACGGCTTTAGCACTGATCGTTCAAGGCTTTGTGCAAAGCTGTTTATCGAGACCACCCTGGATGGTGTCTATTCCCACGGCCTGAACCGCTTCCCGGTATTCCTGGAAATGGTCAGCAAGGGCTACGTCAAACCGGATAACGAGCCCGCCCTTGTTCATGCGTTACATGGTTTTGAAAGCTGGGATGGCAATCTCGGCCCCGGTAACCTGAACGCCTGGGCTTCCATGGGCCGGGCTATCGAACTGGCTCGTGCTTCAGGAGTAGGCGTTGTTTCACTTCGCAATACCAACCACTGGATGCGTGGCGGCAGCTATGGCCTGCAGGCGGCCGAGGCGGGCTGCATCGGCATCTGCATGACCAACACCAAGCCCAATATGCCGCCGTGGGGCGGGCGGGAAACGGCGGTTGGCAACAACCCCTTCGTCATCGCCGTGCCCAACGAACCTTATCCGGTCCTGTTGGACATGGCGATGTCACAGTTCTCCTACGGCAAGATGGAAGTTTTGCAGCAGCGTGGTAAAAGACTGCCATTTGCGGGTGGTTTTGACCAGGATCTGCAACTGACCGATGACCCGGATGCAATCATTGACTCGGAATTGGCCCTGCCGATGGGTTACTGGAAGGGTTCGGGTATGGCCGTGATGGTCGACTTGCTGGTGGCGATATTGTCTGGTGGGCAAACGACCCCCGAAATCGGCGAAACAGAGGTGGAATACGGTCTTTCGCAGTTGTTCATGGCCTTTGACCTGCAGCAGCTATCGGATGACGACAACCGCAAGCGGGTCCTCCAACAGATCAAGGGCTCACTGATGGGCATCGCGCCAATGACGGCCGTGAGCCAGGTCTTTTACCCCGGCCAGCAAACCTGGCTGAGAAGACAGGAAAACCTTCAAAAAGGAATCCCCGTGGACCGGGCGTTGTGGAACCTGATTACCTCCGCTGCCTCGTAATGGTTATCAGGCTTGCAAATGAGCAAGCACGATAGCACGTAAATTCAACAGGTCAACTAGCCATCACCATTCATCTTTTAAGTCATAGTCACCCCAGCCATCGAGCTCTGAATAAAATTCCTTGAACTCGTTGCGCCTCTCGATTTGCCTTCTGGCACTGATTTGACGCTTTTGACCAGCTGGGTTTTCCCATTCGGTACTGTAAAAGTCGATCGCAAGGTCCTCAAATTCATCGATGTCATCAGGCAGATCATCGTAGTAGTCATCGTAAAGATCAGGATCAGCTTGCTGTAAATCTCTGTTTTGCTTCGGTCTCATCAAATGTTCTCCAATACCAATTGAAGGGGTCCTTGCGCCGAATTAAAAACCGAATATATTTTTATGTCAAGATAAATTTTTATCATGAAAAACACTTTTAAAAACCGCAAGGTCGGGGATCACTCGTCAACTAACAATAAATGCTTAAAAGAATTGATATACATTTAGTTATAGATCTTAACAGCCGGTAAAAAGGCATAACTAATTGCATGATATGATAAAATATATGCCAATATATGCTTTCTGAGATTCACTAATAACTTGATATGAAGATATAAATGTAATTTTGAGCTGGCATGAAACCGGTGCGATGAAATGCCCCAATACACAGAGGTGTACAGATGTCCTCTCTCGATGTGCCTGAT
>JAPHTE010000401.1 GCA_026196445.1 Lysobacterales bacterium | reverse complement strand
GCTCGGCAACATTGAAACGATCGGTTCGTACCTGCGGGACGCGATATTGGAACGCACCGGCTTGCATGCCTCGGTTGGCATGGCGCACAACAAGTTCCTTGCCAAGCTGGCATCCGACCTGGCCAAGCCCCGGGGGTTTGTCCACGTACCGCGTGACAACGTGCAGGATTTCCTCGACCCCATGCCGGTCAACAAGATCTGGGGACTCGGTAAACGGACCCTGCCCAAGGTCCGCAAGCTCGGTATCCTGACCATTGGCCAGTTGCGCCGGGCCGACTCGGATGCGCTGCGCACGGTACTGGGCAACCGCACGGCGCACTTCCAGGCCCTGGCCAGGGGTGAGGATGATCGTGACGTGGTGCCCAGGCGGCCGGACAAGTCCCTGAGCCGGGAGGTCACATTCGCGAAGGATATCCTCGCACCCAGGGAACTATTTGCAGAATTGCAACGCCAGGTCGATTCGGTGGCTGGCCGTTTGCGGGCACAGGGTCTGTTGGCACGTACGGTACAGGTAAAGGTCCGTGACCACCGCTTCAAGACGGTCACCCGCGCGCGCAGCCTGGCCGCACCCACTGCGAGCAGGGAAGTGGTGTTCAAGCAGGCGCGGGCATTGCTGGACACCTGGCTGCAGGCCCATCTCAACACCCCGGTCCGCTTGCTGGGCGTCGGCTTGAGCGGGCTGGAGAAACCGGGTGAGAGCGGTAGCGAGATCGACACCCCGGCACAGAAAGCACTGGACAGTACCCTGGATGAAATCAAGCGGCGTTATGGCGAAAACAAGGCCGTGCACGCGCTCGAGCTTACCGTTCGCAAACGGCGCGACAAGACCTGAGTACGCCGGAATCAGCTGTCCCGCAGTTCCCTGCGCAGTATCTTACCGACGTTGGTCTTTGGCAATTCCTCACGGAACTCGATGTAACGTGGGCGCTTGTAACCGGTCAGGTTTTCCTTGCAGAAAGTTTTCAGTTCCTCTTTCGTCAAAGAGGGGTCCTTCCTGACCACGAACAGGCTGACGACCTCGCCGGATTTTTCATCCGGTACACCGATCGCGGCCACTTCGAGCACCTTGGGGTGCTGGGCCACCACGTCCTCGATTTCATTCGGGTACACGTTGAAGCCCGAGACCAGGATCATGTCTTTCTTGCGATCGACGATCTTGAAATATCCCCGCTCGTTCATGCAGGCAATGTCACCGGTGTGTAACCAGCCTTCATCATCGAGCACCTCGGCGGTGGCTTCGGGGCGCTGCCAGTAGCCCTTGGTCACCTGCGGGCCCCGTATGCACAATTCGCCGACTTCACCAGCGGGCAGAAAGTTGCCTTCGGCGTCCTTGATGGCGCCCTCGGTCGAGGATATGGGCAGCCCGATAAAGCCATTGTATTCGGCGAGGTCAATCGGGTTGATACAGGCGGCCGGTGATGTTTCCGTCAGTCCGTAGGCTTCGAGCAGCGTGACACCCGTTACTTTTTTCCACTGTTCGGCGACCACCTTTTGCAAAGCCATGCCGCCGGCCAGGGTCAGTTTCAGGGTGCTGAAATCCAGCTCCGCAAAACCCTCGGTGTGCAGCAATGCATTGAAAAGCGTATTGACGCCGGTAATTGCGGTGAAGGGGTGACGGTCCAGTTCCTTGACAAAGGCAGGCATATTGCGCGGATCGGTAATCAGGATGTTGGTGCCGCCCAGGTAGAGGAACACCAGGCAGTTCGCCGTCAGGGCAAAGATATGGTACAGCGGCAGGGCCGTGATGATGATCTCTTCATCCGTGTCCAGGTTGGCCAGCCAGGCACGCGCCTGCAACAGGTTGGCGATGATATTACGGTGCGTCAGCATAGCGCCCTTGGCGACACCCGTGGTGCCGCCGGTGTACTGCAGGAAGGCGATGTCCTCGGTGGCGATATTGACCGGCCGCAGCGGCAACTTGACGCCCTTTTCCAGCACATCCTTGAAACGCACGGAACCGGGCAAATTCCAGGCCGGGACTTTCCTCTTGACGTAGCGCAGAACGAAGTTGACCAGCAGCGACTTGGGGAAGTCGAGCAGGCCGCCTACGCTGGTCGTGATGATGTGTTCCAGCGGCACCTCGTCACGCACCTTCTCCAACACCGAGGCAAAGTTCTCCACTACCACGATGGCCTTGGCGCCCGAATCCAGCAACTGGTGGCGCAATTCACGTGCCGTGTACATCGGGTTGGTATTGACCACGATCAGCCCGGCCCGCAAGGCGCCAAACATCGCCACCGGGTATTGCAACAGGTTGGGCATCATCAGCGCGATGCGGTCACCCTGCTTGAGGCCCATATCCTGCAGGCTGGCTGCAAAATTTCGGCTCAGGTATTCGAGTTCCGTGAAACTCAGCTCGGCGCCCATGTTGTAATAGGCCACGCGGTCGCCGTATTTCTCACAACTTTCCTCGAACACGTCGACCAGCGAATGATATGCGTTGAGATCAATATGTGCCGGCACGCCCGGCGCATAACTATTGAGCCATGGTTTTTCCATCATTAATGGAGCCTCATCAGGGTAGTCGTTTACATCAGAATATCATTATTTCTCCAATCGATATTTTTACACGATACAGGCCCGCGCGCAGTTGTTTTTGAAGTTTTTGTTTGCTGACCCGATGGGCTGTGTTTATCATCGGACAGGAAGAACAAACCGGGACAGCGCCGAATGGGTGAACAAAATATCGAAGAATTTGCTGACGAGGCCACTCGCCAGGCGTTCATGAAGTCCCTGCTCGAAGAGGTCCGGGCGCTGGATATGATGCTTGACAAGGGCATGCTGGAAAGCGGTGTCAGCCGCATCGGCGCGGAACAGGAAATGTTCCTGGTCAACCAGGCCCGGAAACCGGCCCTGACTGCCCTGGAAGTGCTCAAAAAGCTCGACGACGAGCGCTTTACACACGAACTGGGCCTGTTCAACATCGAGGCCAATCTGTCCGTACAGCAGTTGCACACCGATTGCCTGAGCCGCATGGAGGCCGAGGCCCAGGATGTCTACCAGAAAGCCCGCTCTGCAGCGCAGGCCTGCGACAGCGACGTTGTGCTGGTAGGTATCCTGCCGACCATCACGCAAAAAGACCTCAGCCTCAAGTCCATGGTGCCAACCCCGCGCTATTACGCGCTGAATGACGCGATCATGGCCCTGCGCGGCAATGACCTGCAGTTCACCATCAACGGCATAGACCAATTGACCGTCAAGCATGACAACCTGATGTTGGAGGCCTGCAACACGAGTTTCCAGGTGCATTTCCAGGTCGCCCCGGCAGATTTTGCACGGCTCTACAACATCGCACAGACCGTCACAGGGCCACTGCTTGCCGCGGCGGTCAATTCACCCATCTTGCTGGGTAAACGGCTGTGGCACGAGACACGTATCTCGGTATTCGAGTACTCGGTCGATGCGCGATCCGAAGCCCACCAGACCCGCGGCCTCAAACCCCGCGTGCATTTCGGTGATCATTGGGTCGAGGAATGTGTGACGGAAATATTCAAGGAGGACATCGCTCGTTTCCGGGTCATCCTGACAACCGAGACGGAAGACGACCCACTGGCCATGGTCGCACAGGGCATCGCTCCGCAACTCAAGGCCCTGTGCCTGCACAATGGTACCGTTTACCGCTGGAACCGGGCCTGTTACGGCGTACACAACGGTACTCCGCACCTGCGCATTGAAAACCGGGTGATCCCCTCCGGTCCGACCGTCATTGACGAGATCGCCAACCTGGCGTTCTTTGTCGGTATGATGGCCGGCATGGCCGACCAGTACCTCGACGTGCGTGAAGAGATAACCTTCGCTGACGTCAAGTCCAACTTCATGGCGGCAGCGCGCGACGGCATACGCGCGCAGATGAACTGGTTTGGCGACACGCACATGCCTGCCCGCGAACTGATCCTCGGTGAACTTTTGCCAATCGCGGAGCGTGGCTTGAGCAAGTACAACGTTAACCAGGAAGACATCGGGCGCTACCTCGGCATCATCAACGACCGCGT
>JAPHTE010000407.1 GCA_026196445.1 Lysobacterales bacterium | reverse complement strand
GTCGTCGGTGAAGACTGGCCCTTGGTCAGGCCATAGATGCGGTTGTTCAGCAGGATGATATTCATATCCACGTTTCGCCGTATGGTGTGGATGAAATGATTCCCGCCAATGGCCAGCGCGTCGCCGTCACCGGTCACCACCCAGACCGACAGCTCGGGCCTGGATAGCTTGAGTCCTGTTGCAATCGCCGGTGCGCGGCCGTGGATTCCGTGCATACCGTAGGTTTCCATGTAATAAGGAAACCGGCTGGAACAACCGATGCCGGAGACGAATGCGAAGTTTTCCTTTGCAATACCCAGTTGCGGCAACACCATCTGGACCTGTTTCAGGACTGAAAAATCACCGCAGCCCGGGCACCAGCGCACGTCGGCCGGTGATTCAAAATCCTTGCGGGTCAGGTTCTTGACCAGGACTTTATCCATGTTGTCATTATTCGCCATCACGCCAGTCCCGCCATCGTTGCGCACAGCTCGCTGACCTTCAACGGCTTGCCTTCAACACGGTTAAACCCCGTAACATCCACCAGGTAGCGGTCACGCAACAGCACCGACAGTTGCCCCAGGTTCACTTCCGGCACCAGGATATTGTCATAACGTTGCATGATGTCACCCAGGTCATCCGGCAAGGGGTTCAAGTGGCGCAGTTGCACGTGGGCCACCGGCACCTCTTCGGCGTTGCAATAACGCACGGCCTCGGCGATCGAACCATAGGTGCCACCCCAACCGATCACCAGTAACTTCGCCTCCGCATTACCTTCGATTTGCAGTGGCGGATAATCCGCGGCGATACCGGCGATTTTTGCCGCCCTTGTCCTGACCATGTGGTCGTGGTTAGCCCCGTCCGAGGATACTTCACCGCTCAGTGCGTCTTTTTCAAGTCCCCCGATGCGGTGTTCCAGCCCCGGTGTACCGGGTCGTACCCAGTCTCGTGCCAGCCTGCCGTCCCGGCCATAGACCTGGAAACCCGAGGCATCGGTGCGGAATTTCAACTTGAATGGCGGCAGGTCTTCCATGCGTGGCACCTGGCCGATCTCGGTCGCGTTGGCGATGCCGCCGTCGGTCAACATGATCACCGGAGTCATGTAGCGGGTGGCAATGCGGAAGGCTTCCAGCGTGGTTGCGAAACAATCGAACGGAGAACGCGGCGCGATAACCGCCACCGGGCTTTCGCCGTTGCGTCCGTACACGGCCTGCAACAGGTCCGACTGCTCGGTCTTGGTCGGCATGCCGGTCGAGGGCCCACCGCGCTGCACGTCGATGACCAGCAGCGGCAACTCGGTCATGACCGCCAGGCCAATGGCCTCGGATTTCAGCGCCATACCCGGCCCCGAGGTGGTGGTAACCGCTAATGATCCACCAAAGGCGGCGCCAATCGCCGCACAGATACCCGCGATCTCATCCTCCGCCTGCAGTGCGCCGATATTGAAATGGGACAGCTCCACCGCATTGTGCAGGATATCGGTGGCCGGGGTGATCGGGTAGGAGCCGAGGAATACCCTGGCGCCCGTTTGCACCGCCGCCGTCGCCATGGCCAACGCGATGGCCTTGTTGCCGGTCAGGCTGCGGTAGGTTCCCGGCGGCAGCCTGGTCTCATCGCTGACCGTGTAACGGGTATCGAACACCCGGCACACCTCGCCGTAAGCATAGCCCGATAACAGGGCGGTAACGTTGGCTTCGGCAATGTCCGGCTTTTTGGAAAATTTTTCGCGGATGTTTTCGATTTCGCGGTTGACCTGCCGATTGTGCAAATAAAGGATAAACCCCAGCGCGTAGTAGTTTTTGCATCTCCCGATATCCTTGCGTGACAGCCCGCTTTCCTTTAGCGCCGTGGCGTTCTGGGTGGTGATATCGATCGGTATCAAGCGATAACGGTCCAGCGAACCATCTTCGAGCGGGTTATTTTCGTAACCGGCCTTGTCGAGGTTGGCTCTTGTGAACGCGCCGGTGTTGGCGACCAGCGTGCCACCCTGTTTCAATTCGGCCAGGTTGGTTTTCAGGGCAGCCGGGTTCATCACCACCAGTACATCGAGTGCCTCACCGGAGGTGAAAACCGGGTTGTTGGAGTACTTGATCTGGTAGGCCGAAACACCATAAAGCGTACCCAGCGGCGCGCGAATCTCGGCCGGGTAATCGGGGTGGGTGACGAACTCGTGGCCACCCGACGCAATGGAGCGGGAAAACTCAGTGCCGGTCAACTGTATGCCGTCACCCGAATCGCCGGCAAAGCGGATAACGACGCTTTCCAGTGCTTCGACCCGGTGTACGTACCCCGGCGCATTCCCGCTTGGCGCGCCAGGGCCTGGCTTATTCCGTTGCGTCATGGGCGATATCAAATACCCAGGTTGCCGGTCTCAATCTTGAGTTTCCAGGCCGCAGGACCAGACGCATGAACCGATTCACCGTTGACGTCCACGGCCACGGTGACCGGCATGTCCTCGACCTCGAATTCATAGATGGCTTCCATGCCGAGTTCCGGGAACCCGAGCACTTTCGAACCCTTGATCGCTTGTGCCACCAGGTAGGCCGCACCACCGACCGCCATCAGGTACACGGCCTGGTTGTCGCGGATGGCCTCGATCGCCACCGGCCCACGCTCGGCCTTGCCGATCATGCCCATCAGGCCGGTTTTTTCCAGCATGGTGCGGGTGAACTTGTCCATGCGCGTGGATGTGGTGGGACCGGCCGGGCCGACCACCTCGTCCCCGACGGGGTCGACTGGCCCGACGTAATAGATGAAGCGTCCGTTGAGATCCACAGGCAGCTCTTCCCCGGCCGCCATCATGTCGATCATCTTCTTGTGCGCCGCATCACGGCCGGTCAGCATCTTGCCATTCAACAGCAGCGTTTCACCGGGCTTCCAATCCTTGATTTCCTCGCGTGTCACCGTGTCCAGGTTGACCCGCCGGACATCGTCACCGGCCTCACGTGTTACCTCGGGCCAATCCTCAAGACGAGGGGTTTCAAGCCGTGCCGGGCCGGTTCCATCCAGCGTAAAGTGCACGTGCCGGGTGGCGGCACAATTCGGGATCACCGCAACCGGCTTATTGGCCGCGTGGGTCGGGAAGTCCTTGACCTTGACGTCCAGCACCGTGGTCAACCCACCCAGGCCCTGCGCGCCGATACCCAGTGCGTTGATTTTCTCGAACAGTTCCAGACGCAGTTCCTCGGAACGGTTTTCAGCGCCCTTTTCTCTCAACTCGTGAATATTGATGGGTTCGAGCAATGCTTCCTTGGCCATCAGCATGGCTTTTTCGGCGGTGCCACCGATACCGACCCCCAACATGCCGGGTGGACACCAGCCGGCGCCCATCGTTGGCACCACTTTCAGTATCCATTCCACCACGTCATCGGACGGGTTCAGCATGGCGAACTTGCTCTTGGCCTCCGATCCGCCACCCTTGGCCGCAACGTGTACCTCCACCGTGTTGCCGGGTACCAGCTGGTAGTGCACCACACCGGGCGTATTGTCACCGGTGTTACGGCGCGCGCCGTCCGGATCCGCCAGCACCGAGGCGCGCAGCTTGTTGTCGGGGTGCAGGTAGGCCCGGCGCACACCCTCGTTGACCATGTCGGTCACGCTCATGTCTCCCTGCCACTGCACGTCCATGCCAACGTTCAAAAATACCGTGACAATACCCGTGTCCTGGCAGATCGGGCGGTGCCCCTGCGCGCACATCCGGGAATTGATCAATATCTGCGCCATGGCGTCCTTGGCCGCCGGGTTGGCTTCCTTTTCATAGGCCTCGTTCAGGGCCCGTATAAAATCCATCGGGTGATAGTAGGAAATATACTGGAGCGCGTCTTTGACGCTTTCGATCAGGTCGTTTTGCTGGATAATTGTAGCCATGGTGAACATCCCTTGTTGGATATGTGTTGTGCTGTTCGAGTCGAGGCAAGGACACCTGCACAGCGGTTAGATTTTACACCATGCTCCCGGGGGAATCATGCGCGGAATACCTTGCATGAAAATCCGGTTACCATCTGCGTTGCAAGGTGCCGGGAATCTTCGGCCCGGTGTGTTCAAGTGCCGGTTTTCACACTAAACTCTGTACTTTCAGATTCAAAGTACAGGTTCCGCCCATGAAACCACTCCGATCCGATACCACCACCAAGGGACCACAGGCGGCACCCGCCCGTTCGTTGTGGCGCGCCACCGGCACGGCTGACGGCGACTTTGGCAAACCGATTGTCGCCATCGCCAATTCGTACACCCAGTTCGTACCCGGCCACGTGCACCTGCAAAACGTTGGCAGCCTGGTGGCGAGCGAAATTGCCAAGGCCGGTGGCGTATCGAAGGAATTCAATACCATCGCGGTGGACGATGGCATCGCCATGGGCCACGACGGCATGCTGTATTCCCTGCCCAGCCGGGACCTGATCGCGGACTCCGTCGAGTATATGGTCAACGCGCATTGTGCGGACGCGCTGGTATGTATTTCCAACTGCGACAAGATCACACCCGGAATGCTGATGGCAGCCTTGCGGCTCAACATTCCGGCCGTATTTGTCTCGGGCGGGCCGATGGAAGCCGGCCGCGTGCAGGGCGAGACACAGCGGCGGATCGACCTGGTAGACGCTTTCACCAGCGCGGCCAACCCCGATGTATTTCCAGGTCTTGGCCTCGACGATATCGAGCAGAACGCCTGTCCGACCTGTGGCAGCTGTTCCGGCATGTTCACAGCCAACTCGATGAACTGCCTGACCGAAGCGTTGGGCCTGTCACTGCCAGGTAACGGCTCGCTGCTGGCCACCCATCGTGACCGCGCGGCTTTGTTCCTGGAGGCCGGTCGCGTGGTAGTCGATTTGGCGAAGCGTTATTACTTTGAAGACGACGACTCCGTGCTGCCGAGGTCCATCGCCAGCTTCGCCGCTTTCAGCAACGCCATGGCCGTCGACATCGCCATGGGCGGGTCAACGAACACCATCCTGCACCTGCTGGCAGCGGCACAGGAGGCCGGGGTGGATTTCAAGCTGGCAGATATTGACGCGCTGTCACGGCGAATCCCGAACCTGTGCAAGGTTTCACCTTCATCAACCGACTACTTCATGGAGGACGTACACCGTGCCGGCGGGATACTGGCGATCCTGGGTGAATTGGACAAAGGCGGGCTGATCGATCGCGATGTGTACATGGTGCACAGCAACAGCCTCGGTGAGGCTTTAGATAAATGGGATATCGGCAATAGCAAAGATGAAGACGCACTGCGTCTCTACTCCTCTGCGCCCGGCGGTGTACGGACCAGCAAGGCGTTTGCCCAGGATAATCGTTGGAACCCCGACCTCGACCGCAGCACCGGTTGCATCCGTGATATCGAGCACGCTTACAGCACCGACGGCGGCCTGGCAGTCTTGTACGGCAATATTGCCGAGCAGGGCTGCATCGTTAAAACCGCCGCCGTGGCGCCGGAAATGTACCAATTCAGTGGCCGTGCAAGGGTATTTGATGAAATGGAAGCC
Organism: Lysobacterales bacterium; assembly: GCA_026196445.1. Lineage (GTDB taxonomy): Bacteria > Pseudomonadota > Gammaproteobacteria > Xanthomonadales > SZUA-36 > SZUA-36. The sequence goes on along the minus strand of JAPHTE010000407.1, from coordinate 14,544 downwards.
GCCCAGGAAGCCATCGTGGCCGGGTCGATCGAGGCGGGAGACGTGGTGGTCATCCGCTACGAGGGACCCCGTGGCGGCCCGGGTATGCAGGAGATGCTGACACCCACCAGCGCGATCAAGTCCATGGGGCTCGGTGGATCTTGTGCCTTGATCACGGATGGCCGCTTTTCTGGCGCTACCGGCGGCTTGTCGGTCGGCCACATTTCCCCGGAAGCCGCCAGCGGTGGCTTGATCGCGCTGGTTGAAGAGGGTGATACGATCAGCTTCGACATACCCGCACGCAAGATCGAGCTGTGTGTCGACGACGATACGCTCGCGGCAAGACGAAACGATATGGAAGCCCTGGGCGAAGCGGCTTACCGGCCTGAAAAACCAAGGCGGCGGCGGGTCAGCCAGGCGCTGAAGGTCTACGCAAAATTTGCCAGTAGCGCTGACAAAGGTGGCGTAAGAGAATTGTAGGAGCAGCCGGCAAAGCCGGTTGCGAATTTGTCCGTGAGGAACACACCAATGTCACGCGTGGATAAAGCACTCAACATCGAAGACCTGCGTAAGATCGCCTGCAGGAAGCTGCCTAAACCGCTGTTCAATTACATCGATGGCGGTGCGGACGACGAGGTCAACGTGTGCGGCAATACCCACGCCTATGACGCGGTCAAACTGGTGCCCGAATACCTGGTCGATGTCGCTGATGTCGACCTGACGACAACCGTGCTTGGGCGGGAGATTTCGATGCCCCTGTTCCTCGGCCCCACCGGCATGACCCGCCTGTTTCACCATGATGGTGAGACGGCTGTGTCTAAAGCGGCCGCGCAGGCCGGCACCTACTATGCGCTATCCACCGTCGGCGCCACCAGCATAGAAGACGTCGCAAAGGCCTGTAACGGTCCCAAGTGCTTTCAGATTTACGTGATGAAGGACCGGGGCCTGACGCATGAATTCATTCAACGTTGCAAGGATGCAAATTACGACTCCCTGATGCTGACCGTGGATATTCCGGTTGCAGGTAACCGTGAGCGAGAACTGCGTTACGGTTTTACCCTGCCGCCAAAACTGAACCTGGCCGGCGTGATCGGCTTTGCAGCCAGACCCGGTTGGGTGTACCGCGCCCTGACCCATCCGCAGGCTACGCTGGCCAACGTGGCACACAAGATTCCCGACGGTAGTACAAAAAGTACCTCCCTGATGGAATACATCGCCAGGCAGTTCGACCCTGCTGTGACCTGGGATGACCTGGAGTGGATGGTTTCCAAGTGGGGCGGTCCGTTTGTCGTCAAGGGTATATTGTCGCCATCGGATGCCCGCAGGGCTGTTGATAGCGGGGTCACGGCCATCTCGGTTTCAAACCACGGCGGGCGTCAACTTGACTGCACCTTGTCTGCCTTCGAGGCGCTCGGCCCGATCATCGATACGGTCGGCGGGGAGTGTGAAGTCATCTGTGACGGCGGTATCCGGCGTGGTACGCATGTCATGAAGGCCCTGGCCCGCGGCGCCACGGCCTGTTCCATCGGTCGGCCTTACCTGTACGGCCTGGCGGCCGGTGGCCAGGCCGGTGTGGCCAGGGCGCTCGAAGTGCTCAGGGATGAAATCGAGCGGGATATGGCCTTGCTGGGTTGCCGGAACGTCAAAGAAATCGGCCGCAAGCATATCGTCTGATGTACCGGTAGTCCTTATACACAACATGTCGCCCGAAGCGCTTCTCTCCCACACCGGCCTGGGGAAATTTATCGGCCCTGGACCGGTAAGCGGCACGTCACGTTGGCTGGTCCTGAGGAGCAGGCAAAGAATGCCTTATCGCTGTTATTCCGGATCGGGGTACCGAGTCGCCCGGTCCGTCCAGTCCGGCCAGTAGTCTCCTGCGGGATGGTCCGTGATTTGTCTCTGTCCACTCCCGTCAGCGTTCATCACCCATATATCGTAACTTCCCCGGCGGGGAGTTTGAAAAACGATGCGCTTGCCGTCCGGGGACCACTCGGCGTCCTCGTCCCGTCCAGCTTCATCCGTCAAGGCTCGTTCGTTGGAACCATCTACTTCGATAAGGTGAATCTCCGCCTCGAAGTCATTCGGGTCCAGCGACGCAAAAGCGAAGGTGGTCCCATCCGGTGACCAGGAAGCGTAAACATTCCAACGCGGACCGTTGGTGATCTGCCGGAGGTTGGTTCCGTCGGCATTCACCAGGAACAACTGCATGTCTCCATTGAGGAGCCGGGTAAAAACCAGTTCTGTACCGTCGGGTGAGAACCGGGGCCGGAGGTCTTCACCCGGAGACGTCATGAGACGGCGTTGATCCGAGCCGTCGGCGTTCATCACCCAGATGTGCCGTCGCTCTCCTTCGACCACGGTATAAGCGATGTGCCGACCGTCTTGCGACCACGCTGGCAGAGTGGCTACGCCTTCGTGCTGTGTCAGTCGGGACGGGCCGCTACCATCAGCTCTCATGATAAATATCTGGTCAGGGCACGCCGGGGAGCATTGCCCGGAACCGGCTTCATGACGGTCGGAAGCGAAGGCGATGTGTGTACCATCGGGTGACCACGCCGGCGCCCCATCATCTGCGTCGTTGAAGGTCAAACGCCGCAGGTCTTTCCCGTCCGGCCGGACAACATAGATCTCGTCGTTGCCGTCCCGGTTGGAGTAAAAGACGATCCGCTCCTCGCCGTCATTCCCCGTGGTTGCGCCTGCGGCTCTACAATGGTCCGGCCCCACGGCTGTGAGGATAAAAACCGCCAGGAGCGCCATCGTCCTGGAGAGGAGTGTCGTCAAGCTGGATACTTCACCGTTCATGCGCCCGGCCCATATGGGGTATTCAACTGCCGATCAGGAATAGCGTTTTCAGGGCAGCGGCAGTAAATGATCGTCAACACCCAGGCGTTCCACCCCTAAACTTACCTGAACGCCGGGCCGGCAATCCAGGACACCATGGATGTCCGCACACCCCGTGTCACGGGGTGGACCCGGTGTGGCAGATAGGAAGGAAATACAATCAGTGAGCCAATTTCCTTTGGGGCTGGTGCAGTGCTGTCCGCAAACTCCAGTTCACCACCCTCATAGTCACTGGCTTCGCTGAGCTGGACGCTCATACTCAACTTTCGCGTGGAAAAATCGCCGGTGCCAATATCGTTATGCCAAGCGTAATGGCCACCGGGTGCCGTATATTTTGCAACCTGAAACCCTTCACGGAAGCCGTTCAGATCAAATCTGTAATCTTCATTCAAATCCAAAAGAATGTGCTCCAGCTTGTCGAACACCCATTGACTGTTTTCAGTGGGATTGACATAACTGACCTCGGATTTTCGAATTTGATTGTCTATACCTCTGCCTATTCGACCGTCATGCGTTGTTTCGGTGTCAGCCAGTTTAACGATCCTGTGGCATTCCTCGGCAGAAAAATACCTGGGAAGATAAGCGATCAGCACCAGTGTGTTGTTCTGGACCAGCGGTTTGGCGCCGGGCAATTCACGATAGGGTTTCTTGGACATATTTCAATATAAAAGTTATGGATGCAATATCGGTAACAATATCATGGTAAGGCCTGTTTGGAGCATGCCATATGCAATGGGTTACTGGTGCTGCCTAACCCAGACATCTTCGGAAAGTTGAATATAGAATGGGATGAAAAGCGGGCGACTTACATGCAAAAGACAGGGCCGAAGGAGTAACGGAGTGGAAACGGATGCGCAAATAAGAGATCTTGCAGAAAATCCCGATTGGTTGTTGCAGAAGGTGCAAGGGGACACCATGCAGTACGTATTCGCACACATCAGTCGCAACACTTACAGCGACTCATCCTTCCTTGACCACCGTACCAGCCCGGTTCCAACCGAAGTGAAGAGCGCAGGTGTCAAAGCCGTCAACCAATTGATGGACAGCAGCAGCCGGCCTGCAAATTATATTTTTCACTCGGCGTTTTGCTGCTCGACACTTTTTAGCAATTGTCTGCAAACAGCCAGCGACTCTCTTGTACTCAAAGAACCTTATGTACTGGTACAGCTTGCAAATGTTTTGCACCAGGCCGATAAATCCAGGAATTTCAATCGTAGTAAATGGCAGGCCATCCTGAAGCCCGGTTTGCAATTACTTGAAAAGACCTATCCGGATCAGCAGGGCGTCATCATCAAGCCCTCCAACTCGGCCAATAACTTATTGGAATACATCATGGAACTACGGTCCTCGAGCACCGTTTTTATGTACGGCTCCCTGGAGGATTTCCTATTGTCCAACCTGAAAAGCCCCGAGGAGAGCCGTTACATGGTTCCGCTGTTTCTCAAGAGACTGTATCCACTCGCAGATTACGCTAAAGATCTGCCCATATCGGAAATTCTGAAGCTCAGCCATCTTCAGCAGTGTGCCATGTTATGGCACGCACAGGTTTATCGATTTTCATCACTTGCAGCCAGCAAAGGAAACGCCCCCGTTTTCTGCCTCGCAGCCAACGATTTTTTGCACGATCCGGAATCAATTGTCAGCAAGGTGTTGGACTTTTTTGATTTGGCCTGTAACAACGAGCGGTTGCAGCAGTTGACCACCGATGGCCCCTTGTCGCGACATTCAAAGTCAGGTCAGCATTACAACCCTGAAACCCGCTCGCTAGAGAACACGGCTCTCCGCACAAAGCACGCTGACATCCTCAAGAGCACGCACAGGTGGATGGATAGAATCCTCAACAGGTTTCCGGTCAAGCAACCGCTATGTTCATGAATGGTGGCTAAAGAAATAGTCTGACTACCCGGTAAGCAGTACCCTATTCTTCTTATACAAGTAATGGCAGAGGCGGCAATGAACGTTCAGGACCTGATGTGGGGCAAGGGACCCCGGTTGCACGTGAACGAAGGGCAGTCGAAATCGTACCAGGTCGCAGACGAAGTGCTACTGTTCCTGGCCGAGCACGCGCATGATGAAATGCATACTCTGGAGACGGGCATCGGCGTTTCAACGCTGCTGTTTGCGATGAACCGATGCGTGCATACGTGCATTGCGCCGATTGCGGACGAAGTCGAACGCATACGCGATTTTGCGCGTGAGAAAGCGCTGCCGCTCGACACCGTCACATTTCTAATCGATACCTCGGAGCGGGTCCTGCCCGGCCTCGAGGGCAATGCCCTCGATCTCGTCCTTATCGACGGCGCTCACGGTTTTCCCGTACCGTTCATCGACTGGTATTACACTGCAGACAGGTTAAAGGTCGGTGGCCTGCTGGTCCTGGACGATACGCAGCTCTGGCCCGTGCACGTACTGAAGGAGTTCCTTTTAAGAGAGCCGGAATGGCGACTCGAAAAAGATTTTCTGCCGCGCAGCACTGTGTTCAGGAAGACGCAGCCGGGCTCGTGCGTCAAGAACGAATTCTGGCAGCCATATGTGGTGGACAGGACGATCGAGCTGCTTTACCCGGGTCACATCGACATGATCCAGCCTTACCTGCCCGCTGACGCAATACACGACTGGGAGCGGCGCGAGCGGCCTGGCTCCCTGCTAAACCTGCGGCGCGCACGCGCGTTTGCGAAGCGCGTACTGCGCTACCTACACCGCAAACTCTGAGCGGTAGGGTGTTTTGTAAACTGGCTGGCGTGACCAGTTGAGAAATCGCGACGTAAATGTCGCTTTTACATCAAAGTGACTTCAGTCGGAATTCAACATATCCCGGATTTCGGCGAGTTTCGCCTTGACCACCGCCATGTTGCCGGGCCCCATGCGCAGCAGGATTTTCTGACCCGCAGTCAGCGCTTCCAGGTCCGGGTCCTCAAACAGGTAAACGGCCTCCGGTTTGACCAGGTAAATATCACCCTCAACCTCCGGCGTGGCCAGCAGGTGGTCAATGACATCCAGCAAACGGTCGTTGAAAGCCCCTTGGCCGCCATTTTCCTCCCAGGCCTGTTGCAGCAACGGGTAATAGCGAGTGTAAAAACCCAGAAGTGATTCACCATCAAGTACCTGCAGCAGGCTGATATAGGCGTCATAACGGTCAAAATTTTCCCGGGCCAGCAGGGTCTTATCGTCCGAAACGGTCGTCAGAAACTTCCCTTCCGGGTGTTTGACGGGGTTGGCAGGCAATGGCACCTGGCGGGCATCCAGGCTGTCTATCGTGGCTACCATGCGGCTGATGACCTGGTCCTTGACCAGGTAAACGGCCAACGGGTTCGCACCGGTCAATTCCGCCATGGCGCCGATCACCTCGGTATCGCTTTCATTCAGCATTGGCAACGGCTCCGGAACTGGTTGCGGTTCGACGTCCGCTGGCTGGTCACCGGGCTCTGGCACTGGTTGTTGAATGTCGCTGGGTGTAGCGGGTAACAGGGTCGGCGGCGGCAACTCGTGTACCGGGTCAGGCTTACGGACCAGGGAATACCACGCAGCCGCGGCAAAAAGAATGATTAACAACAGGAAGGGAACTGTCTTTTTCATGGTCATTGCCTGTAGTACTCCCGGGTATCAAATTTGACCGCAACACGCGATTGGCAGTTCAATGCGAGCGCCCAACTGCGCACTACCAGGAAGGACTTTGGCGGTTCACCGCTGGTAAGGTTCTTTCGGTTTGTAAAGTTCGGCCTCCTGGCGGGTGAGTTGTTCAACACGCAAGGTCCACCCCCTGATCAGCGTCGCATCCACCTGGAACTGGAACGTACCGCTTTCATCAATCAACCTGACACCGTCGGAGACATACTTGGTGGTGGTGACCTTGCCTGCGTATTCACCGGTTTTCGCTTTGACCAGGTTTACGTTCAAGGCCATTTGCCCCGGGTAATCCCCCGTTACACGCCAATCAATAATCCATGGCGCACGGGCTTCGAACTCGGCGGTGGTCTTGCTGCTCGAGCCTTTGAACTCCCGGATCAACTGCTTGCTGTAAGCCGCGGATGAAAAACAACACAGTGTGATAATAATAGTAAAACTGACGAGGAATCTGTTCATGCTGATTCTCCAATTATCTGTTGGCTGTCACATTATCGCAGATTGCAGAACGCACTATGGGTTCCTGAAATAATTATAGTAAATGGAGTAGGCTAGCACCTGATGAGTTCAATGAGTCGGGCGTAAACATGACGGATCAAGGCATACTTTTTACATTGTTGTTTTTTGTTTTTGTGTTCCTGATCTGGGGGCGCTGGCGTTATGATCTGGTCGCGTTTGCAGCCCTGTTGATTGCCGCATTCACCGGCGTGATTCCCGGCGCGGAAGTATTTTCAGGTTTCGGACATCCTGCCGTGGTGGTGGTCGCCCTGGTGCTTATCGTAAGCCGCGGATTGTCCAACTCCGGGGTCATTGAGTTTTTGTCACGTTACATGCTGGACGCGTCACGAAAGCTTGGCGCGCATATCGGTATCATGGCGGGTTTTGCCGCAGCGCTTTCTGCCCTGATGAACAACGTGGCTGCGCTGGCGTTGCTGATGCCGCTGGACATGCAAGCAGCGGCCAAGGCCAAACGCAGCCCGGCACTGAGCCTGATGCCGCTCTCTTTTGCGTCGATCCTGGGAGGTATGATTACACTGATCGGCACACCACCCAACATCGTGATCGCCGAATACCGCAACAGTGTTCTGGGTGAACCGTATGCGATGTTTGATTTTGCGCCGGTTGGCCTCGCTGTGGCCCTGGTGGGTGTTGCCTATGTCGCACTGATCGGGTGGCGCCTTATCCCGGTTGCACGGGGCGAGCATAACAGTATCAAGGAACTGTCGGCGCTGGAAGATTATCTGGCCGAAGTCACGGTACCGGAAAGCTCGGTCGCCATTGGTCAAAAAGTACGGGACCTTGACGATATCGCCCGCGAGAATGAGGCTGAAATCGTTGGCCTGGTCAGACGCGGCCAACGTCAACCGGGTATGGCCCGACGTGTTGAAATACGCAAGAACGATGTGTTGATGCTAAAAGCTGCACCGGATGGGATCGAAGGTATCGTTGGAGCGCTCAAACTTCAGTACGCCGGCAAGAGAAACGCCGAAGGCGGCGTACTCGCTTCCAGCGACACGGCGTTGCTCGAGGTCGTGGTGCCACAAGGTGCCCGTATCGAAGGCCGCTCCGCCCGCTCACTACGTCTTATGTACCGTCATGGTGTTACCTTGCTCGGCGTATCACGTCGTGGTAAGCGCGTTTCCAAGCGCGTGCAGGAACTGGATATCCTGGCCGGTGATATCCTTTTATTGCTCGGTAACAATGACGAGTTGGAGGACATATCCAACTGGTTGGGTTGTCTGCCCCTGGCAGAGCGTGGCTTGCAGGTCACGCAACGTAGAAAAGCCGGTTTGGCGGTGCTGATTTTCGCAGGCGCCGTATTGCTGGCCAGTTTTGGTGTCGTGTATTTGCCCGTCGCCCTGGGTCTTGCGGTGGTGTTGATGGTGCTGACCGGAATAATACCTTTGCGGCAGTTATATGAATCCGTTGAATGGTCGGTCATCGTATTGCTGGGCTCGATGATTCCCATCGGCATCGCACTGGAGACCAGCGGCGGAACCAGCCTGATAGCAAATGCGATCGTTGATACGACTTCGCAGCTTTCCCCAGCCACGGTGCTCGTCATACTGATGATGGTCACGATGACCCTGTCGGACGTGATGAACAATGTCGCCACGGCGGTTATCGCGGCACCCATTGCGCTCAGCATTGCCAATACGCTGGGTGTAAACCCGGATCCGTTCCTGATGGCGGTAGCGGTGGCAGCGAGCTGCGCGTTCCTGACGCCCATCGGCCATAAAAACAATACGTTGATCCTCGGCCCCGGAGGATATCGTTTTGGTGACTACTGGCGCATGGGCCTACCCCTGGAAATCCTGGTCATCGTTACCGGTGTGCCGATGATCCTGTGGGTCTGGCCGCTCTGATTTAACGTCTTAACAGGGTCCACCAACGGGCGATATTCAACAGGCTGGCAAGTGATGCGGCGAGATAGGTCAGGGCCGCTGCTTTCAGCAGACGCCGCGCATGCGGGACATCGACCGGCTTGAGAATTTCACCTTTTTCCAGCATTGGCAGTGCGCGGGAAAAACTGGCGTCCAGCTCCGTTGGTAAAGTCAATGCATGCACCAGCGTGGTCGTGCCCAGGCTGAGTAATCCCCCCACTACCATAGCGACACTGATCAGCGGGACACGTGTCAGTACACCGAGCAGTGGCGCTGCCATCAGGATTCCCGCACCCACGCGCTCCAACGGCCTGGCCAGTTTGAGCAATTGTGTGCGCAACCTCAGTGGAGCAAAATCATTGGCGTCCTGTAGAGCATGGCCGACTTCGTGTGCCGCCACGGTAATGGCGGTCAGGGAACGCCCGTTAAGGTTGTCGGGTGTAAGTCGGACTTTTTTCTGCGTTGGGTCATAGTGATCGCCGTCGCTGGTTTCTTCCACTCCGACCTGTTGTAAGCCAAGTTGGTCGAGCAGGTAACGCGCCAACTCACCACCCGTGCCTTCGTAACGGTCCTCCGGTTTGGCGTAACGGGCCATTACATTTCGCACCCACCAACCGGGCCCAAAAATCAGTGCCAATAGCAACAAGATGACAAATAAAAGGTGCATTGCGTAATCATACCTCTCTCGGGAAGGAATTCCCGAGCCAGCGCCTGCTTGCCCGGGGATGGTTGAAAAGCAATAAACCGGGCTATCAGTCGGGGAAGGTCCGGATGATCTCAGCAAATCTGGGGTGATTGCGGATATTGTCCATATCGGAATCATGCATCAACCATTCACGGTTGATGTTGCCAACCTTGATCAAGCAGTTTTCCAGGCAATCCAGGGCCCGTTCAGCCTCTCCCACCAATGAATAAAAACAGGCTCCGTTATACTGGATAATGGAATCCATCGGTGCGTTTTCCAGTGAACGCGTCATCCATTGCTCCGCTTCCTGTGCCTCACCCAGCCGCAACAGGGCAAAAGCCCCCATGTTCAGGGCACGGTTGTTCGAGGAATTCAACTCCAGTGCAGCACGGACCCGCTTGATACCCTCGAGTGTTACCTCGATGGCCTTGCTCTTCTGATTCCGGCTGATAAACAACTGGGCTTGCAACAACACGCTCTGGAAGTCTTCCGGGCGCAGCCTTGAGGCACGCTCGAACAGCTTCAGTGCCCGTTCGAGATCACCTTCGTGCACCTTGGTGCGGCCAAAGAAATACCAGGCTTCGAATTTCTTTGGGTTCAAGCGGATCGCATTCTCAAACTCGGCTTGGGCCTTCCTGTAGTCACGGTTCATACAACAGACAATTCCGGATGAAATGTGAGAACTGGTCAGGTTTGGTGCGAGTTCAAGCGCCCGTTCGCTGGCGCGGGCCGCTTCGGCGAGATTAATATTACTGGCATTGAAATACATGTACTCAATACCGTGAGAATAAGCGACATTGGACCAGGCGCGCCCGTACTCCGGTTCGATTTCAATCGCCTGCTTGAACATCTGCCGCGCATAGACATTGTCCTGGGTCGTGTGCCGGGCAAAGTAACTCAGGCCGCGGAGAAAAAAGTCATAGGCTTTCGGGTTCACGGGGTGGCGTATGACATGATAATCACTGTCAATGGTGACGCCCAGGATGCGGGCAACCGAGTTCACGATATCATCATGGATGTCAAAAATATCGTCGAGCAACCCCGCGTATTCGCTGGACCACAGGACAGCTCCTGCACCTGTATTGACGAGTTGCGCCTGCACCCGCAACTGGTCACCGGATTTATCCACGCTGCCCGATAAAAAGGTCTGCGCCTTCAGTTTCCTGCCAATTTCTTCAAACCCCGCCCGATCACTGCCAAACTGGAAAGACATCGCCCGGGAAGTCACCCGCAACTGTGTATACCTGCTCAATGCGGTCAGGATTTCCTCGGCAAGTCCCTCGCAGAAGTATCCCTTGTCACCTTGTTCGCTCGTGTCTTTGAAAGGCAGCACTGCGATGCTGGGCGCGTTCGTCTCATCGTCCTCGCCCTGGTTGGTGGATTCAATATGACCGGCCGAATTTCTGCGCAACCCCCAGGGGGTGATTTCATAAAACCAGGAAAGGGCTAACGCGATTGGAAGCCCGAGAATGACCATTCCTGCCGCCAGCTTGGTTGACCAGCCGTTCATACCCAACCACCGCGAAACCGGTCCGCCCGCCAGCAAAAGGATCGCGGCCACGACAGAATACGTCAACGCGACTTTCAGGACATTGCGCTTTTTCAGCCGCGACCAGATGGTCTTGGTTCGTGTTTCATTCATGGTGCTTACCTGTGAACTACGATACACCGGAATTGTTTTTGATGGTAAGTACGTAACTCTCTGTTCAAGCGTATGCGCACCCGTCGTCTTTTGCGTAAAATAAAAACCTTGTCCCCAAAGGAACTCAACCATGCTGCGTATCAAGCTGTTTTGTATCATTCTCGCCCTTGGCATTTCCCCTTTTCCAGTCACGACCCTTGCCGATGAACACCCGCTCGCGGGTATCCCGTTACGCAACATCGGCCCGGCGCTGACCTCCGGTCGTGTTTCCGATTTTGCCTTTCACCCGCTCAAAAAGCAGACCTTCTATGTCTCCTTTGCCAGCGGCGGTGTGTGGAAAACCGAAAATAACGGTATTACCTGGAAGCCGGTATTTGACAACGAGGGTTCATTCGCCATCGGTGTTGTCGAGTTGGATCCGAAAGATCCGAATACCATCTGGGTCGGCACCGGTGAGAATAACGCCCAGCGCAGCGTCGGCTTTGGCGACGGCGTATACAAGTCCGTCGACGGCGGCAAGAGCTGGAAAAACATGGGTCTGAAGGACTCCGGTCACATTTCCATGATCCGTTTTCACCCCGAAGACAGCGATACCGTGTACGTGGCGGCCCAGGGTCCGTTGTGGAACGCCGGTGGCGACCGCGGCCTGTACCGCACCACCGATGGCGGTGCCAGTTGGAAACGCATCCTTGATATTGACGAAAATACAGGTATCAACGAATTTGTCATCAACCCGGCCGATCCCGATGAAATCGTCGCTTCCAGCTACCAGCGGCGGCGCCACGTGTGGACGTTGATCAACGGCGGTCCCGGCGGCGGCGTGCACAAATCCACCGATGGCGGCGCCACCTGGCAAAAAATCAAGGGTGGTTTACCCTCCGGCGACCTGGGCCGTATTGGCCTGGCCTTAGCACCCTCTGCGCCTAACGTCATCTACGCGATCGTCGAGGCCAATGACGAGGACCAGGGCGTCTACCGCAGCACCGACTTTGGCGATAGCTGGAATAAACAATCCGACCACATGACCAGCAGCCCGCAGTACTACAACGAGCTGTACGTCGACCCCAATAACCCCGACCGTGTTTACTCGGTCGACACCTTTACCCACGTTTCCGAGGACGCCGGCAAGACCTGGAACAGGATTTCGTTCAAACACCGGCACGTGGACGACCACGCGTTGTGGATAGATCCGGATAACAGCGACCACTTGTATATCGGTGGTGACGGCGGTGTCTATGAGAGCTGGGACCGCGGTGATCTGTGGCGTCACGTGCGCAACCTGCCCGCCACGCAGTTCTACCGTGCCACGCCGGACAACGACACGCCTTTTTACAATGTCTGCGCCGGCACCCAGGACAACTTCACCTTGTGCGGGCCGAGCCGTAATACCTACACCGACGGTATCACCAATGTAGATTGGTGGATTGCGCAGTTCGGGGATGGCTTCAAGGCCCAGATCGACCCCAAGGACGCCAATATCGTGTACGCGCAGGCCCAGTATGGCAGCCTCGGGCGCTTCGACCGCGTGACTGGTGAGCGCCTGCAGATCACTCCGATGCCCGGGGCCAATGAAAAGAACTACAATTGGAACTGGAACGCGCCGTTGATCATATCGCCACACGACAACCACCGGTTGTACTACGGCGCCGAACGCCTGTTCCGCTCCGATGACCGCGGTGAAACCTGGGTCACGGTCAGCGGTGACCTGAGCCGCGGCATTGACCGCAACAAGCTTGAGGTAATGGGCCGCGTGTGGAGTGTCGATTCGATCGCCAAGAACAGTTCGACCTCGACCTACGGTGCACTGATCGCACTGGATGAAAGCCCGCTCATTGAAGGGCTCATTTACGCTGGCACCGACGATGGCCTGATCCACGTCACCAGCGACGGCGGCGGCAACTGGAGCAAGGTGGATACCATCCGCGGCGTACCTGACATGTCGCTGGTCGAAGACGTCATCGCCTCACACCACGACGCCGATGTCGCCTATGCCGTCATCGACAACCACAAGCGCGGCGACTACAAACCCTATGTGTTGAAAACTGAGAATCGTGGCAAAAGCTGGATCCTGATCAGCAACAACCTGCCGGAACGGGGCACCGCGCACACCATTATCGAGGATCACGTGGACGCGAACCTGTTGTTCGTGGGCACCGAATTCGGCCTGTTTTTCAGCAATGACGGCGGCGCTAACTGGAATGAACTGACATCGCTGCCAACCATTGCTGTGCGTGACCTGGAAATCCAGCGCCGTGAAGGCGACCTGGTGGTGGGCACTTTCGGCCGTGGCATCTATATCCTGGATGACTACTCACCGCTGCGTTCTTCCAGCGATACTTTGAAGACAGAGGCAACCCTATTTGGTGTGCGTGATACGTGGTTGTACATCCCGGACGACCGGCGCGGTTGGGGTGGCAAGGGTGACTGGGGTGTGGGCCGCTACAGCGCGGATAACCCGCCTTATGGCGCGGTTTTCTCCTACTACCTGTCCGAGGGTTTGCTGTCGCTGGAAGAACAGCGGCAAAAAGCCGAGCAGGATGTTGCCAAGGACGGCGGCGACACCCCTTACCCGAGTTGGGACCAGCTTCGTCGTGAGGACCGTGAAGAAGCACCTGCCATCGTGGTCACAATAGAGGATGCTTCCGGCAAGGTCGTGCAACGTTTAACCGGCCCCATCGACAAGGGTTTCCACCGCGTCGCCTGGAACATGCGTTACCCGGCGCCCGACCCGGTTAACCTCAACCCTGATTCAAACTTCGCACCGTGGGAAAGCGCACCGAAAGGCCCGATGGCCCTGCCGGGTGCTTATAGCGTCAGCCTGGCCAAGCGCGTCGGGGGGCAGTTGACGGAACTGGGTTCCAGCCAGACCTTCGTTCTCAAGCCCCTGTACGAGGGTGGCCTGGTCACCAACGACCGCCAGGCTCTGCTCGATTTCCAGATGCAGACCAACGACCTGTACCGCGCCGTGACGGGCGCCAACGAGGCTCGGGATGAGATTCAGAACCGCATCGATCACTTGCTCAAGGCCATCGACGATACACCGTCAGCCAATGAATCCCAGGCCCAGGCGCTGCGGGCGTTAAATGCGCGTATGCAGGACCTCAACGTCAAGCTCAACGGTGACAACACGATTGCCAGCCGGGCGGAAAAGGTGTCGATGTCGATCTCCGACCGGATCGGTACGATCGTTTATTCACACTGGGACAGCCAGTCCGATGCGCCGGGTAACCTGAGGGATTCCTACGCCATCGCGGAAACACAGTTCCGGGGCGCCTTGCAAGATTTGAAATCCATCGCGGCCGATCTTGCAACACTGGAGGCAGAGTTGCAGGACGAAGGCGCACCCTGGACCCCGGGCCGTATACCTGATTGGCCGTAAGCGCTGGACT
>JAPHTE010000367.1 GCA_026196445.1 Lysobacterales bacterium | reverse complement strand
TCGAGGCGTCCCTGGTCGAGCATGTTCAGGATGTCCTCGGTTTTCTCCTCGGCCAGTTGCAGCTTCAGGTCCGGGTAAGTGCGGCGGATTTCAGGGATCACGTGTGGCAACAGGTATGGCGCCAGGGTTGGAAAAATACCCAGCTTGATGGTGCCGGTCTCAGGGTCCGTGCTGCGTCTCGCGGCGTCCTTGATATGTTCGAGGTCACGCAGAATATACCTGGCCCGGTGGGCGATATCCTCACCGATGGGTGTGAGCATGATGTTGCGGGGCGCGCGTTCGACCAGCGACACGCCAAGCTCTTCTTCGAGCTTGCGGATCTGGGTGCTCAAGGTAGGCTGGCTGACAAAACAGGCTTCGGCGGCTTTGCTGAAATGACGCAACTCGGCGAGTTTGACGAAGTATTGCAGGGCTCGAATGTTCATCCGTACATTATAGGATTTAACTATGTGTATGTGTTAATCAATATCCGGGCTGGATGAAAATAGTTCAGCTGAATTTGGTTTCCCGTGCTTGCCAGCACCTATAATCAATACTGTATGCGAAACAGAAAATTTCCTATCCCGATCAAATCCGGCCACTCCACGTGGCGGGCGCACCAGGCAATCCTGTGTGTGCTGCTGTTGGCCGCAATGCAGGGTTCAGCGCTGGAAACCGACGAGGACATGCAGCGTTTGCAAGCCGGCGAAATCCTGGTACAGACAATTCACGAGGATAAGTCAGGCGGCGCGGCACGCGTGACGGGATTGTTTTATGCAGAGCCTGAAGAAATCTGGAACGTGATCGGATATTGCAAAAACGAGTTCGTTTACGTACGCGGTCTCGAGGTTTGCGAGGTGCTGGTACCCGGCCTGCAATACATCAAAAAGCACCACCGCGTGAATAACAACTGGTATACACCCACCCTTGACTTCGTATTCGAAGCCCGCAGGACCTCACCGACACACGGTGATTTCAACCTCGTGGGAGGAGACCTGAAGGTCATGGAAGGACAGTGGGATTTCCAGCCGGCACCGGGCGGGGAAGGGCTCGTGGTCAGCCACGACATCCGCATACAATCGAAGTTGCCGGCGCCGCGCTGGCTGGTGCGCCGGGTGTTGAAAAAGGACCTGCCGGACATGCTCGCCTGCATACGTGGCATGGCCGGGGCTTCCGGAAATCCGGACCTGTTGGCCGGAGACCTGGAGCGTTGCCCGGGGGATACTTCCCGGGTGGGCAAATAATGCCAACATCCGTGATACTGGTGCAATATACGGGTTAAAATGGCACATCCGACTTAAATAACAGACAGAAAAATCCATCATGAGTAATCGCACCGTACTGACCGGTATCACCACCACCGGCACCCCGCATCTTGGAAACTACGTTGGCGCCATCAAGCCGGCCATCGAAGCCAGCCATTCGACCGATGTCCAGTCCTGCTACTTCCTGGCGGACTACCACGCGCTGATCAAGTGCCGTGACCCCGAGGTGGTGCACCGCTCGACGCTGGAAATTGCCGCGACCTGGCTGGCGCTGGGCCTGGATACCGATCGCGCGATTTTTTACCGCCAGTCGGATATCCCCGAGATCACCGAGCTGACCTGGCTGTTGACCTGTATCACCGCCAAGGGGTTGATGAATCGTGCGCATGCCTACAAGGCCGCGGTGCAGGAAAACCTGGACGCCGGCGAAGACCCGGACAAGGCGATCGACATGGGCTTGTTCAGTTACCCGATCCTGATGGCGGCGGATATCCTGATGTTCAACGCACACCAGGTGCCGGTCGGCCGGGACCAGGTCCAGCACCTGGAAATGGCGCGCGACATCGCGCAACGCTTCAACCATTTGTACGGTGAACATTTCGTGCTGCCCGAAGCGGTGGTCGATGAAAACGTCGCCGTGTTACCCGGCCAGGACGGGCGCAAGATGTCCAAGAGTTACAACAACACCATTCCCCTGTGGCTGCCGGAGAAAAAGCTACGCAAGGCGATCATGAAGATCGTGACCAATTCGCTGGAACCCGGTGAACCCAAGGAGACAAAAGGCTCCGCCCTGTTTGCGATT
>JAPHTE010000283.1 GCA_026196445.1 Lysobacterales bacterium | reverse complement strand
AGCGATGACGACCCAGCGCATGAACTCACTGGACAACAACATCGTGATTCGCGCCACCGAAGCCCCCATGACCTTGCGGATGCCGATTTCACGGGTGCGTTGTTGCGCGGTGAACGCCGACAGGCCGAACAGCCCCAGACAGGCAACGATAATGGCCAGGACCGCGAAGGAACTGAATACGTTACCCATCTTTTGTTCCGCCTGGTAAGCCCTGGCGAACTCCTGGTCAAAAAACGTGTACTCGAAAGGAAAGTTGGGCGAGAAGTCCTTCATCACCTGTTCCAGGTGGGCGAGCGTGGCTGGCAAATCCGTCGGCTTCACCTTGACCGACAGCCAGGCAAACTTCTCCGGGGCCAGGAAGATATACAGTGGTTCTATCGCACTGTGCAGCGAATGCAGGTGAAAATCTTTCATCACCCCAACAACCCGGCCTGTCTCACCGCTCCAGTGCTCCATGGTCTGCTCCAGCGGGTTGTCCCAGTTGCCCGCACGAACGGCAGCCTCGTTGACCAGGAACACGCCCTGCTCGTCGGAAACCTGCTCACGGGAAAAATTCCGGCCCTGCACGATCTGGATATCGAATAACTCGATAAAATCGTAGTCCGCGGTATTGTAGTAAATGGTGGTTTCCTGCTGGGGTAACCTCGGGTTCAGCGCCCGGGATGTAAAACCATCGATGTCATTGGGCAGGCGACCCGAAGCAGCGACGGCGAGCACGTTGGGGTGTTGTAATAATTCGGACTTGACCGTATCGACATTCGCCCGGACAGACTTGTCGCGTATCCTCAGGTTGATGATGTTGTCCTTGCTGTAACCCACGTCATATCCGTTGACGAACTCCAGTTGGCGGTTGACCGTCAATGTGCAAATGAACAATGCGATGGTGACCGAGAACTGGAACAGCACCAGCACGTTGCGCAAGGTCTTGCCGCTGCTTCCGCGCAGCAGTGAACCCTTCAGTATCGTCGCCGGTTTGAAACCGGAGATGCTGATGGCCGGGTATCCACCGGCGAGCAGGGCGACCAGCGCGAGGGTTGCCACCAGCACCAACAGGAATTTTGGCTCCAACATGGCGGCCATGCTCAGCGGCCGTTCCACCAGGTCGGCAAAGGCGGGCAGCGCCAGGTTGACGATCGCAAGCGTCAGGCCCAGGGCAAGCAGGATCAGGAAGAAGGACTCGCCCATGAATTGCTGAACCAATTGCAACCGGCTGGCGCCAACGACCTTGCGCATGCCGACTTCACGCCCTCGCCGGACTGACTTCGCGGTCGTCAGGTTGACGTAGTTGATACAGGCAATGAATAGCACCAGTACCGCAATGGAGGCGAACAGCAGTACGTAACCGATGTCGTTGTTGACCGAGATTTCCTGTTCGCGGTGCGATTTGAGGTGAATGTCCGTGATGGGCTGGGCGAAGTAAAAGTTATCCGGCCACGGTTTTGGGACGTTGAATTTCTCCAGCAGCGGGATCTCGATCACTTCGTGGATACTTTTTTCCAATGCCCGGGGGTCGGCGTCCTCGCGCAGCAGGAAATACGTGTAGGTGTAATTGCTGTTCCAACTGGTCATGTCCAGGTCTGTGCCCCTGAAGTAGTCGAGGTAGGGCACCAGTGCGTCCATGATGAAATGCGAGTTGGCCGGCATGTCGGCAAAAACCCCGGTGACCCTGAAGTCCCGGATGTCATCGATGTTCAGGTTTTTGCCGAGGGGGTTGTCCTCACCAAAGTATTTCTGCGCCGTGCTCTCGGAGATCACGATGGAAGATGGCTCAGCCAGGGCGGTTTCGGCACTGCCGCGTACGAACTCGAACGAGAATATCTCGAAGATTCCGGGACCGGCCCAGTAGAAATTCTTTTCCAGGAAATGCTTGTCGTCGCGTGATACCAGGGTGTTTTCGTCCTGGATAATGCGCGCAACGGCTTCGACTTCGTCAAAGTTGTCCTGCAGTGCTGTACCGAGTGGCGGTGGCGTCAACGTGCGGCCTTCCCGCACGATGCGGTAGATCCGTTCGGCGTGGTCGTGGTAACGGTCAAAGCCCAATTCAAACTGGGTGTAGAGCGCAATCAAAAGAAAGGCCGCCATGCCGATGGCGAGACCCACTATGTTCAGCGCGGAGTACATGCGTTGGCGGTCTATGATCCGTAACGCGACGAGTAAATAATTCCTGAACATCGTTTTTCCTATTCGTACCTGAGCGCGTGGACCGGGTTACTGCGGGCGACCCTGAGCACCTGCCAGCCGACGCAAAACCAGGCCAGCAACAAGGCCAGCAGGCCACCATAGATGAACACCAATGGATCGATGTCGATGCGGAATTCATAACCGTCGAGCCAGTCACGCATGACCAGGTAAACGACCGGCCAGGCGATAATGTTGGCCCACAGGACCGACCGCAGCAGTTGGGAGCCGATCAGGGCCAGGATATCCGGCACCCGCGCCCCGAGGACCTTCCGGATGCCGATTTCCCGGGTTCTTTGCTCTACCGAATAAGCCGCCAGGCCAAACAGACCCAGGCACGCCACGAAAATGGCAAACACCGCAAAAGCGGAAAACACCTGGCCCCGGCGTTCTTCAGCGTCATACAGGGCACTGAACCTGTCGGCGGTGAAATAACGATTGATGGGTACCTGGGGCACAATTTTTTGCCAGGTCTGGTCCACCTTCGCCAGGGTAGCCGGTATGTCGTTGGTTTCGATCTTGAGTGTCATCACGTCCAGCACGCTGCTGGAAGCGAAGAACACGAGCTGGGCGGTCCGCTCCCTCAGGGCCCGCAGGTGCAAATCGGGGATCACGCCCACCACGGTCGCGTGCAGGTGAATACCTTCACCACCGTAATCTGGTGCGACCAGGACCTGGCCAACCAATTGTCCGGGATCAGTCAAACCGGCCGACCGCATGAAAGTCTCCGTGACCACGGCACTGCGTGTCCACGGAACCCCTTCCTGTTCGGGCCGCACCAACGTATCGGCCGTGTATTGCTCACTATAGAGGCGGCCTGCCATGGGCCGTACGTCGTATACGTCAAAGAAGTGGGCGTCGACGTATACGCGGTCGGTATCGATGGCTTCGGTTATACCGAGCGACGGTATTTCGATGTCGACGTTATTGTAGTAAACCAATGGCAACTCGTCTGTGGACAACGCGGCATCGGTGACGCCGGGGATGGACAGCATTTCCTGCCGGATCGTATCTTCCAGCGGCGCCACGTCGGTTCCCGACAACCCGGTCAACACCAGCCGCCTATCGAGATCGATTCCGAGATCCATGCCACGCAGCAGGTTAGTCTGCTTATGCACGATTACGGTCGCTATGATCAGGGCGATGGATATTGAAAACTGGAGCACCACGAGTGCCTGGCGCACCAGTGGCGAGCCCTTGTCGGGAGAACTACTGGCGCCCATGACATGTGCAGGCCGGTAGGATGAAAGAAAAAACGCCGGGTAAAGACCGCCGATGATGCCGACCACGATCACGACGACCAGGATGAAGCCACTCTGCAAAGGATCGGAGAGCACCCCCAGCGCCATGTTCTTGTCCAGGAACTGGTT
>JAPHTE010000473.1 GCA_026196445.1 Lysobacterales bacterium | reverse complement strand
GAGATGCGCTTGGCGTCCACCAGCGCCTGCCGGTAAACCTCATCGCTCAGCTCCCCCTTCTCCTGTGCTTCAAGCATGGTCTCCTGTCCAAAATACGGCATTACGGTGTCGGCATGCGTGCTGTTGTACTCGATGATCTCGGCCAGGCTCTTGAGCGGCGCACCGGAATTTTCCAGGTAGGCGGCCAGGTCTGTCTTGAATTCGTAATAGAGGACTTCGTGCTGGGCGTCCCCCATTCCTTCGGTGTCAATCTCCACCGGGTCCACGACCTCGGCCCCCAAGGCTTCCAGCATGGCAATGCTGTCGGCGACGATCTGCTCGATGCGGGCGTCTCTGCCCGCGCCGTAATGGCCACGATAAACGCCGATACGCTTCCCGATCAAGGCGTCCTTTGACAGATCGGCGGTAAAGTCCGGCAATTCATCCGGAAATGATTCCGCCAAGGGGTCGGCCGCATCCCGGCCCACCATGGCATTCAATAGAATCGCCGCATCCCTGACCGTGCGCGCCATCGGCCCGGCCGTATCCTGGCTGTGGGCGATCGGGATGATCCCGCTGCGGCTCACCAGCCCGAGTGTCGGCTTGATACCCACAATGCCGTTGACGCTGGATGGGCAGACGACCGAACCATTGGTCTCGGTGCCCACCGCGACGCTGGTCAAGCTGGCTGCGACGGCGACCGCCGAACCACTGGAAGAGCCGCAGGGGTTACGCCGCGTGTCATAGGCGTTATGGGTCTGGCCCCCGATGCTGCTCCAGCCACTGGAGGAATGGTTGGAACGGAAATTCGCCCATTCGCTGAGGTTGGCCTTGGCCAGTATCACCGCGCCTGCTTCGCGCAGCTTTTTGACCACGAAGGCGTCCGTGGGTGGGTGGTGTCCCTTCAGCGCCAGTGAGCCGGCGGTTGTTTCCATTTGATCGGCCGTGTCGATATTGGCTTTCAACACCACCGGTATACCGTGCATTGGCCCGCGCGGGCCGCTCGCTTGTCTCTCTGCATCCATTTCAGCAGCGATCGACAATGCGTCCGGGTTGGTCTCGATGATCGAGTTGAGTCCGGGACCGTTGCGGTCGATCGCTTCGATACGGTCCAAATAAAACTGCGTCAGCTGTACTGAACTGAGTTCACCTGCCTGCATCAGCGCCTGCAACGTCGCGATGTCGTACTCGGTGTATTCCGGCGACGCTTCCGTATTACTCTCACCGGTAGCAGTCATGTCTTTCCCCTGATCGGGTTCGGGCGCACAGGCTGAAAGCAGCGCTGCACACAGAATGGAACCTACAAAACTTCTAAAATATTTTGCAATAGCCATATCCCTTCTCCATATGTATGGCGCGGGGCCGGATTAGCCCATCCACCAATGTGACCGAGAGTCGCGCACGCGACCATTCAAGCGCCAGCGCTTAGTTTATCCCATAAAAGAATAATATCGGCCCTGGTGTTTGCCGTGTAACGATATAAATCGATCGTGAAGGAAATCCTGTGAGATTTGTCCCCCATCTCTGTCACCAGGCCTTGCTTCAGATCTTCGCGGATAGCCGCCCTAGGTAACCAGGCCATGCCAAACCCTTCCAGTACCAGTGCCCTGATGCTTTCGACCGCCCCCGTCTCAATGACAGGATTGAGGTGTATTGCGTTGGCGTGTTCGATTGATTCGCGATTTACCAGGTTAGCCATGGCCGAAGCTGGCATATAAGAAATAAAGGGCACTGGATTGTCCGGCGTGGTGGGGAAGTGATAGGTTTTGTTTTCGCGCAGGCTGGTTTTACAGACAGGTAATAACTCATCCTCAGCAAGGGTCAGTGACCGGAACAAACTTGCATCATGCCCTCTTTTGCTCACGGAACCACCGTAAGCCAACAGGAAATCCAGATCCCTGGACTTCAATAATTCCACGAAACCGAGCCCTGCTTTCAATCCGGTGACCAACTGGATTCTTCGCTCACCCAGGACTGACCGGATCTTCCGTAACCAGGAAGGTGCAAAATGAATCGCGAGATGATCCGCAACCCCAAACCTCAGGGTTCGAAACCTTGAGTATTCACGGGCGTCGAAATCTTCCCGGGTTTTGTAAATCATACGGACCACCTGGGTCGCGGTATCCACCAGTTGCGAGCCGGCATCGGTCAGGGTGACGGGGTGAGAGTGCCGGTCAACGAGGGGTGTTCCCAGCCAGTGTTCAAGCGCATGGATGCGCCTGCTGAAGGCTGACTGGCTGATGTTGCGATGCGTTGCAGCCTCGGAGAAACTGCCCGTGTTTGCCAGGCTTATAAAGTCTTCCAACCAACCCACGTCCATAGCCGCCTCCGGTGCGATCTGGATTGACCCGTTTGAACTGGTTTCTATTATGCACCCCGCGCATAACATTAGAAATAGATAGCAACTTTCTACATGGCTCTGATTGGTATATTTGATGGCGAATCAAGACGATTCATGTTTCCTCAAGGAAACAAACAATTATAAATATGGGAGCAAGCTCAAATGAGAATTATTCCACTATGTAGGCACACAATTTTTTACTCGATCTGTATTGCGCTGGCAGGGCCGGTTTGGGCACAAACCACCGACCAGGCCGGCGTCGAAGCAGACGAGGAAACCGTACTGGAGGAAGTCGTTGTTACCGGTTCGCGTTTACGCCGCGACAGTTTCAACGTTTCAACTCCGCTGGTCATGATGGAGAACCAGGCCATCCAGGACACCGGCCTTGGTTCGTTGGCAGAGATTCTGGTTGACGAACTGCCAGCCGTATTTGAAGGCACCAACAACACCAACTCGCAATCCCTGGTCAACGCAACCGGTATAACGACCATGAATTTGCGCAACCAGGGCAACGACCGGACCCTGGTGCTGATCGATGGCCGGCGCACCGTACCCAACCAGTTCAGTTCCAACGGTGTGAGCCTGAACAGCATTCCGACCCCGTTCATCAAGCGGGTCGAAATCATTACCGGCGGTTCTTCCGCTGCTTATGGCTCGGACGCCATCGCCGGCGTAGTCAATATCATCACGCAGACAGACTACGTGGGTATGGGCTTCGAGGGCCGTTACGGCGGCTACACCGATGGCGGTGGTGAAGAAATCACGGCGGTCGCACAATACGGCACGTTTTTTGCCGACAACCGCGGCTACATGTTCTTCGGCGCAACGTTCAACGATGAAAAAGGCATCAAGCCCTATGGACGTGACCGGGCAAAGATTGAGGCCTATTACATCTACGATGACGACGAAATGTGCAACGCGGTGCTGACCGAGAACAGTTACCAGTGTATACGTGACGTTCCGGACCGCAGCGACTGGCG
>JAPHTE010000031.1 GCA_026196445.1 Lysobacterales bacterium | reverse complement strand
TGCCATCGGGCGTATTGACCATGGCATCAAGCCGGATGACTCCGTTGTCGAGCTCCGCGTGGGCCGCCAACGGTACCTGGCACGTCGCTTCGAGCACCTGGGCAACGGCCCGCTCGGCGCTGGCGCCCGCCATCGTTTCGACATCGGCCAACGGCCTGATCAGCGCCCGCGTGACGTCATCATCCTGCCGGCATTGCAGTCCTATGATTCCCTGCGTGGACGCCGGCAAAAAACCGGGCGGCCGCAGCGTTTCGGTGATCCGGTCACCCAGGCCCAGCCGCTCGAGGCCCGCACAGGCCAGGATGACTGCGTCGTACTGGCCCTCATCCAGCTTCCTCAAACGCGTATCCACGTTGCCACGCAGATCGGTCACTTCCAGGTCCGGTCTGAGCGCCAGCAACTGTGAACGGCGGCGCAGGCTCGATGTACCAACAAGGCTTCCCGGTAGCAGGTCGTCCAATACCAGGCCTTCACGACTGACCAGTGCGTCATAGGGATTGGCCCTGGCCAACACGGCCTCGAGCACCAGGCCGGCGGCCATATCTGCTGGCACGTCCTTCATGGAATGCACGGCCAGGTCGGCTTCACCATCCAGCATGGCGCGCTCGAGCTCCTTCAAAAACAGGCCCTTGCCACCGATTTCCGCCAGCGGCCGGTCGAGTATCCGGTCACCCCGGGTGACGATCTTGACCAGTTCGATTTCGATACCCGGGTGTGCAACCCGCAGCAAGTCACGCACGTGGCAAGCCTGCCACAGGGCCAGTGCGCTCTTGCGGGTTGCAATTCTCAGGGTGTTATTCACGTTAGCTCCCGAATCAGTTTTCTCACGGCCGACAGGTTGCGGCGGCTGACCTGGATGCCGGTTTCACAACCCGCCAGTTGCAGTACATAACGGTTCTTCGAAACACTTTCCAGCGCGCGGATACATTTTTTTGCAACCAGGGCGCCGCGGTGAACACGTAGCAGCACGTCCCCGTGTTCCTGTTCCAGTTCCCTGAGTGTCTGGTTGATGACGAATTTACCGTTTTTGTGCACCGCCGCTGTGTACTTGTCCTCGGCGGCCAGGTAAATCACGTCTGCCAGTGGCAAGAGCCTGACTTTACCGCCAACCGTTGAACGCAGCATTGGCCCAATACCGGGTGTTTGGTCCCTGGCTACATAGCGCCGCGCCTTGTCCAGTGCGGCGGCGAGCCGTTCCGCGCGCACCGGTTTGACCAGGTAATCCACGGCATCGCATTCAAACGCCTCTACCGCCTGGTCCGACCACGCGGTGCAAAACACTACCGCCGGTGGCGATGACTGGTCCCGCAGCACCTGCGCCAGGGTCATGCCATCCATACCCGGCATGGAAATATCCAACAACAGGACGTCCGGCTCTTTGAGTGGTACCAGGCGCAGTGCTTCGCGGGCACTGGCGGCCTCGCCGGCAACGTGCACGGCCGGTAACTCCGTCAGCATACGGCGCAGCCGGCTTCTCGCCGGAGCCTCGTCATCAACTATCAGGACTTTTAACATAAGGCAAGCTCAGGATTGCGAAAAACTGCTCGGCGTCCTGGTGTGTTATCAGGCTGGCCGTGGTGCCAAAAGCCAGTTTCAGGCGTTCACGAATATTGATAAGCGCCATGCCATGGCCCTCGGTGACCTTGCCGTCCGGGCCGTACGGATTACAGATGGTGATAACCACCTGGTCCTTTTCGCTGCGACCATAAACCCGTATCTCACCACCGTCCACCAATGGCTGGATGCCGTGGACAACCGCGTTTTCGAGCAAGGGTTGCAATGACAGGGGCAATATCCTGGCGTCCGGTGGTAACTCGCTGACCTGCCAGTCAACACGCAACCGTTCGCCAATGCGCCTTTGTTCCATTTCCAGGTATTTCTGCGCCAGCTCAAGTTCCTGCGCGAGGCTGATCAGGTCGTCGGCCCTGCGCATGCTGCCGCGGAAAAGGTCCGCCAGGTCCTCGGTGGCCCGTTCCGCGCTGACCGGGTCTTCCGGGATCAGGCTGGCGATGGTATTCAGACTGTTGAACAGGAAATGCGGCTGTATCCTGGCTTGCAGGGCCTGGACACGGGCTTCCGCCTGGGCCAGCAACTGGAATTGTGACTGTGCACGGATATACAGGTAACGAAACAGCGGTCCCGTAACCAGTGCAACGGCCAGTACGCTTTGTGCAACAAAGGAATCGAAATTGTTACGGCCAGGTCCCGCACCCAGCACCGTGCCGATGATACCCGCTGCGTAACTGAAGGCCAGCGCCACGATGAGCGCCACCAGCCAACTTCCCAGCCATGACCCGCGGGCCGACAACCGGCCGAGCCACGCCCTCGTAACACAAACACCCGCCGCCGTAACCAGGGCCAGCGCCTGCGCATACAGGGATGTAATGCCGAGCCGGACCAGGCTGAAGTCCTGTAGGCTGCCGATACTGATCAACAATACAGACACCTGGGTCACGCCCATCACCGCGAGCAACAAGCGCAAACGGCAGAACGAAGGTGGATACACACTGCGCTCGTGTGTCGTGATTTCGTTCAGGTTGATGGTTTCCATGGGTTAACGGCTGTTTATGCTGGATTGCTCAACCCAAACGTTCCTTGAGCCAATGACCGATATCCGCAATTTCCGGTGGTGACACCGAGTGAGGTATCGGGTAACTGTGCCACTCCACCGGCCAGCCCTCACCCTGCAAGGCGCTCGCGGTTGCCTGCCCCATGGCGAACGGGACCATCGGGTCCATGGTGCCGTGGCCGACAAACACCGGCGTAGTCGCGTTGGCCCCGGACCGTTCCCGCACCAGGCGATCGGGAAACAACAGGTAGGCCGACAGGGCCATGATCCCAGCCAGTTTCTGTTCGTAACGCAAGCCGACGTGCAGCGCCATCGCACCGCCCTGTGAAAATCCGGCCAGGATGATTTTAGTCGCGGGTATGCCACGTTCGATTTCATGCTCGATCAGCGCCCGGATCTGTTCCGCGCTGTGAGTGATGCCGGCCTCGTCCTGGCCCCTCGAAGTGCTGATCTCGACGATGTCGTACCAAGCGCGCATGGCCATACCGCCATTGATGGTGATCGGCCTGCGCATGGCGTGGGGGAAAATAAACCGTACGGCCAGTTCGTCCGGCAGGCCAAGGTATGGCACCACGGGTTCAAAATCATGCCCGTCGGCACCCAGGCCGTGCAGCCAGATCACCGAATATTCGGCTTCCGCGGCCGCGTTTACTTCCACGCAGTCGAGCAGGTCGGCGGTCTGTGCGCCGGGTGCTGAATTGCTGTTGTCCATGACGTATAGTGTAGCAGCCATGTGGAACCAGTTAATACTTGCCGGGGTCGGAAACAGCTGAAATGCGAAACCTCAAAATTACCTTTGTTTTACTCGCCTGCACAGCCATCCTGGGCGCCTGTGGTCTGAAGGGTCCCTTGTACCTGCCGGGTGAGGAAGGCCAGCCACCAGCCAGCCAGGTTCCGGACGATGACGACCTGACCGTGACCAGGGAAAAGGGCAGGCAGGCCGATAAGGGTTAGACATGCCAGTGAAGTTCCACAAGATGCATGGACTGGGTAACGATTTCATCCTGCTGGATCTGCGTTTCCAGGAATTCCCGCTCGATGCGGAAACCGCCAGGCGCTTGTCCGCGCGCCATACGGGTATCGGCTGCGATCAACTGCTGGTAATAGGCCACCCCCGCGACGACAGCCAACTGGCATCATTCGAGGTGTGGAACGCCGATGGCAGCCGGGCCGAGCAATGCGGCAACGGCGCCAGGTGCATGGGCCTCTACCTGCAAATGCGTTCGCAAACACCACTGGGCCGGTTTTCACTCGGCGGGCCGGCGGGTGTCGTGCACCTCGAATGCCTGGCCGATGGCATGGTGCAGGTGGACATGGGCCAACCGGTATTCGAAGCGGCTCAAATACCGTTACTGCTGGAGCTCATCGAAGGCTGGTACACGCTCGAAATCGATGGTCAGAATTACCGTCTCGGCGCCGTTTCGATGGGTAACCCGCATGCGTTGATGCTGGTGGATGACCTTGAGCAAACGGATGTTGCGCGTCTCGGCGCCGCCATCAGCAGCCACCCTGCTTTCCCCAATGGATCCAACGCCGGTTTCGGACAACTCATCGACCGTGAAAATTTACGCTTACGGGTGTACGAACGCGGCGCCGGTGAGACCCTGGCTTGTGGATCGGGCGCCTGTGCCGCAGTCGGCGTACTGCGCAGGGCCGGAATGGTGGAAAAAACAATGCGCGTGACCCAGGCAGGTGGAGACCTTATAATAACGTGGACGGGTGACAAAAAACCGGTCATTATGAAGGGGCCTGCAACTCACGTGTTTGAGGGGAAATTGACATGAGCGACAAGACCAGGTCGATAGAAGACATAGTAACCAAGTATTTACAGCAGAACCCGGATTTCCTCGAACAGGAGCCGGAACTGCTGAAACACCTGGAGCTTAGCCACGCCTCCGGCCCGGCCATATCCCTGATCGAAAAACAGGTGCAATACCTGCGTTCCGAGAACGACACGCTGGAACAGCGTCTGAACCAGCTGATCCAGGTTGCTGCGGATAACGAGAAGCTCATGTACCGCCTGCACCACCTGACGCTGGAACTGATGTCGATGGGCGATCTGCCTTCATTCTTCGACCGCCTCACCGAGGCTCTGATGGATGAATTCAAAGCCGATATCCTCAATATCACGTTGTTTGACCACAAAGTCGAAGCTGGCCCGAAAACGCCGATGTTCCACATCAGCAGCGACGACCCGGAAATACAGCAGTTCCAGGACCACCTGGACAAGGGTGTCAGTGTCTGCGGCCGCCTGAACCGCAACAAGCGCGATTATTTGTTCGGTTCCCGTGCCCAGTGGGTGCAATCGACAGTATTGGTGCCAATCGGTGACGACGGCATGCTGGCGATTGGCAGCAGCGATCCGGCACGTTTCTACCCTGGCATGGGCACGTTGTTCCTCGACCTGTTGGCGCAGGTTGTCACCAGCCGCCTGGCACTGGAAGAGCCGCACAAGCAGCGCAAATCCGCCTGATCTCTTTTTGTTCCCTGGTGTAAGCTTGGAGCCATGAAAGAGCTGGCCGGGAAATTCCTCCTGTATCTCGAGAACGAACGTGGTCTTGCCGTGCGTACCCGGCAAGCTTACCGGCGTGACCTGGACCAGTTTCTGCAGTTCCTGGCCGACGAAAGTATCGAAGCACCGGATCGGGTTTCCCAGCACCATGTGCGCGCCTTCATTGCGCAAAGACACCGCCAGGGGCTGGGTGGCAAATCGTTGCAACGGCTGTTATCCGCGATCCGCAGCTTTTTCCGCTGGATGCTGCGCGAGGGAATCGTCTCGCACAACCCGGCGACCGCCGTGAGGGCACCCAAAAGCCCTCGTCACCTGCCGGCCACGCTGGATGCCGATACCATCGACCGGTTGCTGGATATCCCCTGCGACACACCGTTGGCCATCCGCGACAAGGCCATCATGGAATTGTTCTATTCCTCCGGCCTGCGTTTGTCGGAATTGGCGACGTTGCACTGGCAGCAGGTCGATTTGGGTTCGGGCATGGTCACGGTGACCGGCAAAGGCAACCGCACGCGCATGGTCCCGGTCGGCCGTATCGCCGTTGAAGCCCTGCTCGAGTGGCGCAAGTCGCGTGGTGAATTTGCCTCATTTGAAGAACCGCACGTATTCGTCAGCCAACGTGGCAAACCAATTGCCACCCGAACTATCCAGGACCGCATACGCCATTGGGCAAAACACCAGGGTATGCCGCAGAATGTCTATCCGCACCTGCTACGGCACAGTTTCGCCAGCCACATGCTCGAATCCTCGGGTGATTTGCGCGCCGTGCAGGAACTGCTTGGCCACGCCGACATCACGACCACCCAGGTTTATACCCACCTTGATTTCCAGCACCTCGCCAAGGTCTACGACAAGGCGCATCCAAGGGCCAAGAAAAAATGACAATTTGAGCAAGCCCGGATGTCATCCCGGAAATGCAGAGCAGACGTCATCCCGGAAATGCGCAGCATTATCCGGGACCCACATTGAGCTTTTTTGAAGCACTGAAAAAGAAAATGGATACCGGATTTTGTACAAGGATGTACTTATGTCACGTGAGCGCATGGATGCGCAGAGTG
>JAPHTE010000416.1 GCA_026196445.1 Lysobacterales bacterium | reverse complement strand
TCCCGGTGGAAAGGCTTCCACAAGGCGAAGTGTTGCTGCGGTTGTCGTTTATGTGGCGGTATTTCTGCTCAGTTTATGGTGTCTTGAGTTGGTAGTGTCCACAGGACTGCACGAAAGATTGGCTATTTTCGTGGTGCTTGTCTTATCAACATCCTTGAATTTCGTTTTAATGCGACTTGTATACAGGAAGTGAGTCAGGAATATACTGTTTTACCTTGATGTCATTCAAGATTACTTCACGATCGTTGCAAGCAAGAAATCTCGATTCTTATGCCTACGTCAACTGCCCATGACAGTGCTTGTACTCTTTACCTGAACCACACGGGCAAGGTTCGTTGCGGCCTACTTTTCGGCCTTCCCTGACAAATGGTTCATGGCCGTCGTCAACCTGGCCGACTGCTGAGGCCTGTTCGTGCTGGTATTTCATCTCGGCTTCTTTCTGCCGCCGCCTTTCAACCGCCTCTACGTCTTCCTCGGCCTGTACCTGGACACGCGCCAGAATCCTTACCACCTCGTGCTGGATGTTATCGAGCAGTGCAGAGAACATTTCAAACGACTCGCGCTTGTATTCCTGCATCGGCTGCTTCTGGGCATAACCACGCAGGTGGATACCCTGTCGCAGGTAATCCATGTTACCGAGGTGGTCCTTCCACTGCTGGTCCAGCACGTTCAACATCAGCGCTTTTTCAAAATGGCGCATGACGTCAACCCCGGTTGCAGCTTCCTTCGCTTCAAAGTGCTCCCTGACGGTATCTGAAATACGTTCGCTGACATCCGCCTCGGTGAGGTTTTCGTCTGCATCCAGCCACTCCTGGATCGGCACCGTGATGCCAAATTCCCCATCCAGGGCCTTTTCCAGCCCCGGAATGTCCCACTGCTCGTCAATACTGCCTTGCGGCATGTACTGATCCACGATGTTGCTGAAAACGTTTTCCCTGAACTCCAGGATGGCATCGTGGACGTCGGTGTCTTCCATCAGGTCGTTGCGTTGCCCATAAACCACTTTCCGCTGGTCATTGGCGACATCATCGTATTCAAGCAGGTGTTTACGAATGTCGAAGTTATGTGCCTCGACCTTGCGCTGGGCATTCTCAATGGCCCGGTTCAACATGCCGGCCTCGATCGCCTCGTCTTCTTTCATGCCGAATCGCTGCATCATGGATGACATCCGGTCCGAGGCAAAAATGCGCATCAGGTTATCTTCAAGTGACAGGTAAAACCGTGACGATCCAGGGTCGCCCTGGCGGCCGGAACGCCCACGTAACTGGTTATCGATACGCCGTGACTCGTGGCGCTCGGTGCCGATGATGTGCAGCCCGCCGGCTTCGAGCACCTGGTTGTGCCTTTTCTGCCAGTCCTCGCGCTGCTTCTCCACCTGCTGCTGGCTCGCGCCCTCACCCAGGTCGGCCAACTCTGCACTCAAATTACCGCCAAGCACGATGTCAGTTCCTCGGCCAGCCATGTTGGTTGCGATCGTAACCGCCGAAGGACGCCCGGCGTGGGCAACGATCTGTGCCTCGCGCTGATGCTGCTTGGCGTTGAGGACTTCGTGCTTGATCTTGAACTTCTTCAGCTTCTTTGAAATCAACTCTGAAGCCTCGACTGACGTCGTGCCGACCAGGACCGGTTGCCCGCGTTTCACACAATCCTGGATATCGTCGATGATAGCCTTGAACTTGCCTTCAGCCTTCAGAAACACCAGGTCGTCGTGGTCCACCCTGATCATGGGTTTGTGCGTGGGTATGACGACTACCTCCAGGCCATAAATGGACTGAAACTCATAGGCTTCGGTATCGGCCGTGCCGGTCATGCCCGATAGCTTTTGATAGAGCCTGAAGTAATTCTGGAAAGTGATTGACGCCAGGGTCTGATTTTCCCGCTGGATTGGCACACCTTCCTTGGCCTCTACGGCCTGGTGTAAGCCGTCCGACCAGCGTCTGCCGGCCAGCGTACGGCCGGTAAATTCATCAACGATGATGACTTCGTTATCCTTGATGATGTAATCGACATCCTTATTAAACAGATGATGGG